>VFKU01000864.1 GCA_009885415.1 Rhodothermota bacterium | reverse complement strand
GTAGGGGCGACCCCCTGTGGTCGCCCAAACGCCGGGCGGCCACGGGGGGCCGCCCCTACAATTTCCCCGTTATTTAGCTCGGGATTTTCGGAAGCGCCCAGCCTTTGCGGTTCTTGCGGTGAATGAACTCGTTCGCCTCGGGGACGTTGACGACTTTCATCGCCTTCGCGTCCCAGAGCAACTTCTGGCCGGGGAAACGAATTGACAGGTTACCCATGACGATCCATTCCGTCATCGGGCCGGAGTAGTCGAAGTTCGAACCGGGCTTGGTCTTGGCCTTAATGCAGTCGGTCCACTCGCGGTAGGGCTGGAGCCACTGCTCGCCGGGAATGCGCGGGTACTTCTCTGGCGCGCCGGAATAGGGCACGAACTTGTTGTCTTGCAGGATGCGCGGGTTGTCGCCGTAGGTGTCGCAGGTGATCGCGCCCTTGGTGCCGATCATGAGCGTGCCGTTGTCACCTTCGCCGAGCTTCTCCGTGGCGGGGACGCCGGCCGGGTAGGGCGGCATGTTACCGCCGTCGTACCAGAAGAGCGTGATCGGCGGCTGGCTGCCGCGCGCGGGGAACTCGTACTTGAGGACGGCCTTCTTGGGGAAGCTGTCTTTGGTGTTGCCTTCTTGGGAGATCAGCTCGACGCTCGTCGGACCGACGGTGGAGAGTTGCAGCGCCCAGTTGGCGGGATCGGCGATGTGACACGCCATGTCGCCCAGCGCGCCCGCGCCGAAATCGCGCCAGCCGCGCCACTTAAACGGCATATAGGCAGGGTTGTACGCGCGCTTGTTGGCCACGCCCAGCCAGAGGTTCCAATCGAGGTCCTTGGGGGTCGGCATCTTTTCTTTGGGCGCATCGATGCCTTGCGGCCAGACCGGGCGATTGGTCCAGAGGTGGACTTCCTTCACGTCGCCGATGACGCCGCTCTCGATGATCTCGACGAACTGCCGCGTGCCGTCTTGCGCGTGGCCCTGGTTGCCCATCTGCGTGATGGTCTTGGTCGCGGCGGCCATTTCGCGCATGTAGCGCGCCTCGCCGACGCACCAGGTGAGCGGCTTCTGCACGTACACGTGTTTGCCCTGTTCCATGCAATGCGCCGCGATGTAGGTGTGCATGTGATCAGGCGTGGTCACGGTGCACGCGTCGATTTCCTTGTGGTGCTTGTCGAGCATCTTTCGGAAATCTTTGAACTTGGGAACGTCGGGGTTTTCGCCGAAGGCCTTGGCCGCGTTGTGCCAATCGACGTCGGCGAAAGCGACGATGTTGTCGCTCGCCTTGCAGCCATTGAGGTCGGTGTAGCCCTTGCCGCCCGCGCCAATCGCCGCAATGTTCAGCTTCGAATTCGCCATCACGCGCCCGGGGCCGTAGAGCCCGCGAACGGTCGTCGCCGCCACTGCCGCGGCGGCCGAACCCATCAAAAAGGTCCGGCGTGTCATTTTCTTGTCAGACATGATTGTTGTCCTCTCCATCTGCCGGAATCCGGCACCCCAGAAAAACGCCGGGGCGAAGGATACTCCGCGACAGTAGGGCGGTCAACCCGGAACAGCCACAGCGCGTATCGTCTTGACCTGCCAGTGGTTAGCGGCGCAATCGGATTGATATTTTCGCGGCTGGAGCGTATCATTCTGAGTCGGCTGCATAAAACGCTGGGCGGTGTGTACTCTCGCGCGATTGGGATCGCTGTGCGAAGCCGTCGGCGCCGTCGCGCTGTGTCGCGATGCGCGTGCAAATTCCATATTTTTCGGTTCTTCACGGGCACCCCGCGGACGAAAACATGACGCTGCCTTCGGTATCCATCGAAGTTACCCCGCGCACGGCCACGCCTCTGGGGTCGTGGCGCGGCCCGCAGGAATCCTTGCAGGTGGGCGCGTTGGCGGAATTCATGGCGCGGATCGACCGGCCGGTGTTCGCCGTGGGGACGCCCTCGGGCGTGGCCTTCACGGACGAGGGCGAGGGCGTGCTCGGTAAAACCGGGCGGGGCGAACAGGACTCCTCCCCTTTGCTTGGATATGCCGCCCTGCCTACCGGAAGCGC
>VFKU01000494.1 GCA_009885415.1 Rhodothermota bacterium | reverse complement strand
CGGGAGCAGCGAGCATATGTGTGCCTGCCGCCCCACCCGGAAGTAGTAAATAGGAGGCCACACATGAAGAATTACCACAGGGGACTGATCGCGGGGGCAGCGTTGGTGGTTCTGGCAGGCGTAGTTCCTGCGTCAGCGGACGATTCGCCTAAGGGCGACGCCTCGAAGACGCCCGGAACGGCAGCGCCAACGCAGCAGCCCGCTGGCGAAGCGCCGGCGAAGCCTGAGCTGACCGCGGCTCAGCAGCGGCTCGAAATTGACAAGATGGCGGCGGCTACTCACGAGATGCTTTTTGCCGAGAGTCCGGAGGCCAAGAAGCTCTACGGTACGGCGTACGGCTGTGCGATCTTCGACAACCTCAAGCTGGCATTCCTGGTGACTGCGGGCGGTGGCAAGGGCGTCGCGATTCCCAAGGCAAACCCTGATCGGCGAACCTATATGGAAATGGGCTCGGTGGGCGTTGGCATTGGTTTGGGCGCCCACAAGTACCAGGTCGTATTCCTTTTCGAGACCAAAGCGGGTTTTGACAAATTTGTCAACGAAGGTTGGTCGGCGGACGTCGCCGCCAATGCCGTTGCGGGCACAGAGAGCAAGAACGCGCAAGCCGGTTTCGTAAACGGAATCGCCATCTACCAAGTCACGGACAAGGGATTGATGCTTCTGGCCGACATCTCCGGCACGAAGTATTCGAAGGACGACGAGTTGAACATCAAGCACGAACAGACCGATTGAGTTGACGTGTAGTTATTGGACGGCGGCCGGAGCCTTCGCGCTTCGGCCGCTTCGCTTTTTGCGACGCGCTCTCGTCGTGCGGCGGCGACGGTCTGCGGCGCTGTAGGGCAGCGGCGGTCCGCCAAAGAACCATGTGAGTTTGTGAATGCCGACCCCCGGCGTCCGTCGGTTCGTTCTTTGAGTGCATCACGGTCGCGCGGCCATTCGATCGATGGTATCGGCACCTATCGAGCCTGTAGGCGCGCGACTTGGTTCGTGATGAGTTGCCGCCGTACTCCCGGCGGGTTTTCGCGCCCGATTTTATGCAGCCGATCATCTGTTGCCATTGTGGTTTTTCCAAGTGTAATTCAAGATCGGTTATGCGGATTGGGTGTGGAGGCGAACGATACACTTGCTTTTCGCGCGTGTCTTGAACCGGGCAACGATAGGCGCTGCCGCAGCTGGCCTCACAAGGAATGGCGTCCGTGAAGAGGGGCCGTTTGATGACGAGTTGATTGGCGAATTGAAGTCATCCGGAGCCGACAGCTTCATGACAGGCGATTCTTGGGCGATGATGGACGTCATGGAATTTGAGCCCGGCAACGCTCGCGCCCGTTGCGTGCGCAGGGTTTGGAGGATCTGCTCATCGAGATCCTCTGGCCCGACTCTGGCCCGACTTGACCCTTGTGTGCGACATCGACCGGCGAACCTGGATCCGTACACCTGACAAACGGAACCCAAGGCCCGAGCCGTAGCGGCCCTGACCCTGGGTTGGGATTTCGAGTGATTTCCGAGAATGGTTTGCCGGTTGTTATTTTGGTGATTTCGGTTGCTTATCCTTCGCTGTAGTGTCTCTTTGGTCGGGTGCCGTAGCGCTTTCATCCGGCGCGGGCTTCTTTTTTCCGGCAGGCGCTTTGACTTGTTCTCCGCTGCTCTTTTCCGCCGGCGGGCTTACGGGGTCGGACTTCTGCTCAGCGGAGGGCGGGGCGGATTCGGCTTTCTTGGCTGGCGTCTTGCTCTTGCTTGGTTCAGGAGCAGGGCCTTCTTCGGCAGGCTGCGCCGACTTCGCGTCGGATTCACTCGGCGCGTCAGCAGCGCTCTTCTTGGAAGGCGCTTGCGATTCTTTCGTAACCGGGGCCCCTTTTTCACGTTGATCTGGCTCCGGTTTCGCGGCGCCGCCTTTCGTGTCGCTCGGTTCCGCCGGAGCGGCGGCCGGCGCTTCGCCTTTAGTTTCAGGGGCCGACGGCGCGTCCTTCTGCTTGGCGGCGACTTTTGTTTCCTCTTTGCTTCGCAGTTCGCGAGCGGGCGTGGCCTGAATTTTCTTTCCGCTGGCTTTTTCGACGACCGCGGCGGACGGCCCCTCGACGATCGTGACGTTATCTACGACCTTCGTATTTGTAATGTTGGTGGTTTTGTTGATGATCGTGGTGTTATTGATTACCAGCGTTGTGCGGCTAACGGGTTCCAGGAAGTGACGATCTTCGACGAAGACAAACCGAATCGATGCGACTACGCCACCCGGGCTCATTGGCGCCCATCCGATGTAGCCGCCGCCTTCACGCCAGCTGACCCATGCCGGCGCCCATTGCGTGCGCGGCACCCAATACCAGCCGATTTGGGCGTCAAAATCCCAAGCGCCGTAGTGATACGTCGCCCAACCCCACGGCTCTTCGCTGACCCAGTACCAGCCAATGTCGGTGTGTTGCCAGTACCCATTGCTGTAGGGAACCCAGCCGG
>VFKU01000609.1 GCA_009885415.1 Rhodothermota bacterium | reverse complement strand
CTGACCGCGCTGGCGCTCGGTGCCTCCCTGGTTTCGATCTTCGCGCGTCTCGGCGGCGGCATCTTCACCAAGGGCGCCGACGTGGGCGCGGACCTGGTCGGGAAAGTCGAAGCGGGAATTCCGGAGGACGACCCGCGCAATCCGGCCGTCATTGCGGACAATGTGGGCGACAACGTCGGCGACTGCGCAGGCATGGCCGCGGACGTCTTCGAGACCTACGTCGTAAGTATTATCGGTGCGATTCTCATCGGCACGCTTACGCTGGGCAAGGACGCCGGCAGCCAGGCTTTTGTCACGTATCCGCTGTTGTTGGGCGCGATTTCTATTTTCGGGGCCATTCTCGGTATTGGCGTGATCAATCTGCTCAAGGGCCGGCCGGTGCCGGTGCTCGCCATGGGCGTCGCCGCGAGCGCTATTGTTTCTGCTGTCCTTTATTGGCCAGTCACCCACTGGCTTTTCGTGGACGTGCCGCAAGTGGATCCGACGAAGTTGTATTACGCGGCCTTGGTCGGGTTGGCGATGACCGGGATCGTTATAGTGATAACGGACTATTACACATCCACGGAACGCAGGCCGGTGCGGAAAATAGCGGCGGCAAGCGAGACGGGCCATGCGACGAACGTAATCTCGGGGTTGGCGGTGGGGCAACATGCCACTGCGCCCGCGGTCATTGCGATCGGTGCTGCGATTCTTCTCTCGTACAACTTCGCCGGTCTCTATGGCGTCGCGATTGCGGTGGTCGCCATGCTTTCGATGGCGGGCGTGATCATTTCACTCGACGCCTTCGGGCCGATCACGGATAACGCCGGCGGTATCGCGGTGATGAGCGGATTGCCGGTTGAAGTGCGGCACATCACGGATCGACTGGACGCGATCGGTAACACGTTGAAGGCGGTGACGAAGGGCTACGCGATTGCGTCGGCGGGTCTTGCTGCGCTGGTGCTTTTCGGCACGTATGTGGAAGAACTTCGCGCGCATTGGGCGCTTGTGGCTTCGGCGGGCGAGGCGCTCGACTTTTCGTTGCGTGAGCCGAAGGTGATCATCGGGTTGTTCATCGGCGGGTTGCTGCCGTTCTGGTTTACGGCATACACGATGGATGCGGTGGGCAAAGCGGCCGGCGCGGTGGTGGTCGAGGTCCGCCGGCAGTTTGCAGAGAAGCCTGGAATTCTGAAAGGTACGGAAAAACCGGACTACGGCCGTTGCGTGGACATTGTGACCAAGGCCGCGCTGAAGGAGATGATCTGGCCGGCGCTGATGCCGATTGTTTTCGTGGTTGTCGTGGCGATGTTCCGGGAGACGCTTGGGCCGGTCGTTCTTGGCGGGCTTTTGGTGGGCACGATTGTCACGGGGCTGTTCGTGGGTCTTGCGATGACGAGCAGCGGCGGCGCTTGGGACAATGCGAAGAAGTATATCGAGAGCGGTCATCATGGCGGCAAGGGTTCCGTGGCGCACCAGGCGGCGGTGACGGGCGACACGGTCGGCGATCCCTACAAGGACACCGCGGGACCGGCGATCAATCCGATGATCAAGGTCGCAAATATCGTTGCGATTCTCGTGATCCCTATCTTCTTTTAGTTCGTCGCGGGCTTTGCTCGCGCTCGCCGGGGATATTGATTCATGGTTGAGTCACTTGCGGAATGGATAACGTCGGTCCTGTCATCGCTCGGTTATCCTGGGCTGGTGCTCATGATGGCGCTCGAGAGCATGATCGCGCCGGTCCCCTCCGAAGTGGTCATGCCTTTTGCCGGCTTTCTCGTCGTCGAGGGCAGGTTCACTTTCCTCGGCGCAACGCTCGCTTCCTCACTAGGCACCTTGCTCGGCTCGCTCGCCAGCTATCTCCTGGGCCGATGGGGCGGGTATCCGCTGGTCCTGCGCTTCGGGAAGTATCTTCTGCTGGACAAGCACCATCTCGATATCGCGCATTCGTGGTTTGAAAAGCGCGGTGAAGTCACCGTTTTTGTGTGCCGCTTTGTTCCGGTCGTGCGGCACCTGATTTCGATTCCCGCCGGCGTGGCCGGCATGAACCTGTGGCGCTTCTGCGTGTTCTCCGTCATTGGCGGCACGATTTGGAATGTGTTCCTGCTCTACCTCGGGATGCGCCTCGGGGAACGCTGGGACCTCGTGGAGGAGTACACGCACGAGTTGGACTACGTGGCCCTTGGGGCGATTCTCGTCGCCGCCGCTTGGTGGTTCCGGAGCCAATGGAAGCGTCGCGCGGCCCTTCGATGATCCACGCCGAAAGCCCGGTGACCCTTGGTTTGTTTGAAGTCCCGCGGGGCTTTTCGTTAGACTGATCCCCGTCTTGGACACGTCGTCCGGCAAGCTGGCGATGGGGTCTAAGATCTTTGGCCGGGGGGCCAATTTCTCCGTATTCCGATCGATCTTCGAGAACGCTAGGATTACATCCACGGATGCCAACAGGCGCGGAATTGCCCGTATTTTGGCCCTTGGGCCTCTATTTTGTCGGGGTCCTCGTCGTCGTTTCGGGTATGGTGGTGAGTTCGTATTTGTTGGGCGGACGCACGCTCAACCGAAAGAACATCCAGCCTTACGAATCCGGCATCGCGTCCACCGGTTCGGCGCGGGTCCGGCTTTCGGCGGACTTTTATCTCTTTGCCGTGTTCTTCGTCATCTTCGACTTGGAATCCGTCTTCGTTTATTCGTGGGCCATTGCAGTGAGAGAGTTGGGTTGGCCCGGGTACTTCTCGATCTCCGTGTTTATCCTGTCGCTGGCCGCGGCCCTCGTTTACCTCTGGCGCCTCGGCGCGCTTGACTCGAAGAAGTAGGGGGCGCATGGACTGGTCACTCACGAAGCCAACGGGACAAACCACCGGGACCGCGAAACCGCTCGTCGATGCGGTCCGCGAAAGCGTCGTGTTGACGCGCCTGCAAGACCTCGTGAGTTGGGGCCGGAAGAATTCGGTGTGGCCGTTTAACTTTGGGCTGTCTTGTTGTTTCGTTGAGATGGCGACCAGTCTGACCAGTAAATACGACCTGGCGCGCTTCGGCTCCGAAGTGATTCGGGCCACGCCGCGCGAAGCCGACGTCATGGTTGTCGCGGGCACGGTGTTCATCAAGGTCGCGCCGGTCGTCCGGCAGCTTTACGATCAGATGATGGAGCCCCGCTGGGTGATCTCGATGGGCGCGTGCGCGAATTCGGGCGGGATGTACGACATTTACAGCGTGGTGCAGGGGGTGGACAAGTTCCTTCCGGTGGATGTGTATGTGCCCGGTTGCCCGCCGCGCCCCGAGGCGTTTCTCGAAGCGTTGGTCATGTTGCAAGACACGATTGGCAAGGAACGCCGACCGTTGAGCTGGATGGTCGGCCCGCAGGAAGTGGTGAAACCCGAGCGCCCCTGCATGCGCGATCTCAAACGGGAACAACGCAAACACACGGGAGATCTGCGGCCGACCGACACCGTCTAGTCCGGCGCTTTCGGCCGGCCGTCCACGACTCCGATGCTTGCGACTACATCCACCATTTTTGACGAACTCAGCGCGCGCTTTCCTGATACGCTGCGCCCCGACACCGAGACGCGCGACGGCGTGCCCACGTTTTGGGTCGAGCCGTCGTCGATCAAGCCGGTGCTCAGTCACCTGAAGAACGGAATCTCGCGGCCCTATCCGCTGCTTTATGATCTTTTTGCGATCGACGAGCGCGTGCGCGCCGATCGCGGGCTGCAATCGGGCCTGGGCGAATACACGCTCGTGTACCACCTGCTTTCCTTTGAGCGCAATGAAGATTTGCGGCTGAAAGTAGCGCTGATGGGTGAGTCGCCGGAGGCGGACACGATTTCCGATTTGTGGCCCGCGGCGAATTGGTATGAGCGCGAGGCGTGGGACTTGCTCGGCGTGACCTTTCGCGGGCACCCGAACCTTCGCCGGCTTCTGATGCCCAATACGTGGGTGGGCCATCCGCTGCGCAAGGACCATCCGGCGCGCGCGACCGAGATCGCGCCGTTTCAATTGCCCGACGAGAAGTTGGCCCGCGAACAGGAGGCGATGGAATTCCGCCCGGAAGAGTGGGGTCTCAAGCGCGGTACGGAAGAATTCGACTACCTTTTCCTGAACCTCGGGCCGCACCATCCGGGCACGCACGGGCTGCTGCGCATCATCCTGCAGCTCGACGGCGAAGAAATTATGGACGCGATCCCGGATATCGGCTACCACCACCGTGGCGCGGAGAAGATGGGCGAGCGGCAGACCTGGCATACGTTCATCCCGTACACCGACCGGATCGATTATCTCAGCGGCGTGATGAACAACCTGCCGTACTTGCTCGCGGTCGAGACCCTGGCCGGGATCACGGTGCCGCCGCGCGCGCAGATGATTCGCGTGATGATGTCGGAGTTTTTCCGCATAGCGAGCCATCTGGTGTGGTACGGCACCTTCGCGCAGGATCTCGGCGCGCTTTCGCCGACTTTTTTCATGTTCAACGATCGCGAGCGCATTTTGAGCGTGGTCGAAGCGATCTGCGGCGGGCGCATGCATCCGAGCTGGTTTCGCATCGGCGGGGTCGCGCACGATTTGCCGCGCGGCTGGGAAAAGATGGTGCAGGACTTCATCGACTATTTTCCGCCGCGTCTGCGCGATTATGACAACTCGCTGATGAAGAACCGGATTTTCAAGAAGCGGACGATCGGCGTGGGGGCCTATACCGCCAAGGAAGCCATCGAGTGGGGCGTCACCGGCCCGGGCCTGCGCGCCTGCGGTTTCGACTGGGACCTGCGCAAGAAGCGGCCCTACTGCGGTTTCGAGAATTTTGAATTCGACGTGCCGCTCGCGGCCGCCGGCGATTGTTATGCGCGCGCGCAGGTGCGCATCGAAGAAATGCGGCAGAGCCTGCGCATCATCGGGCAGTGCATGCGCAACATGCCCGAGGGGCATATCAAGTCCGATCACCCACTCACGACGCCCCCGCGCAAAGATCGCACGATGCACGACATCGAAACGCTGATCGACCACTTCCTCAATGTGAGCTGGGGGCCGATCATCCCGCGCGGCGAGGCCTTCTCTGGTATTGAAGGCAGCAAGGGCGCGTACGGCTATTTTCTCATCAGCGACGGAAACACGATGTCGTACCGCACGCGCATTCGCACGCCGTCATTTCCGCACATGCAAATGCTGCCCTTGCTTGGCCGGGGCGTGACGGTGTCCGACCTGCTGGCGATTCTCGGCAGCATGGACTACGTGCTTGCGGACGTGGACCGGTGACGGCGATGTTGACGGAAGACATCAAAAAAGAAATCGACTCGCACATCCACGAGCCGCAGCACCGTGCGGCCGCGTGCACGGAGGCGCTGCGCATTGTCCAGCGGCACCGGGGCTGGATCGACGACGAGAGCATTCGGGAGGTCGCGGCGTACCTGGGCATGAGCTCTCACGAACTCGACAGCGTCGCGACGTTTTTCAATCTCATTCACCGCCGCCCGGTGGGCCGGCACGTCATCCGTATTTGCGCGAGCGTGAGTTGCTGGGTCATGGGCTACGATGCGTTGCGGGATGGATTGCTCAAGCATCTTGGGGTGGGCATGGGGCAGACGACGCCGGACGGCCGCTTCACCGTAGTGCCCAACCAGTGTCTCGGGTGTTGCGACCACGCGCCGGCGCTGATGATCGACCGCGATTTGCACCGCGATGTGAATCTCGCGGCGCTGAAAGAACTTTTGGAGCCTTACCGATGAGCGAAGCCGCCAAAGAACGGCCGCTCACCGGGGACCTCCGGCCCGACGGCGCCGCGCTGTCGCTGAAGGAATACGAAGCGGCCGGCGGCTACTCCGCGATCCGCACGGCGCTCGGCAAGATGTCGCCCGCGGGCGTGACTGAACTCGTCAAGACTGCGAATTTGCGCGGACGCGGCGGCGCGGGCTTCCCGACGGGCGTGAAATGGGCGCTGGTGCCGATGGGGCCCGACGCGCCGCGGCCGAAATATCTTGTGGTGAACGCGGACGAGATGGAGCCCGGCACCTTCAAGGACCGGCTGCTGCTCGAGGGCAATCCGCACCAGTTAATCGAAGGCGTGATCCTGGCGGCCTTTGCCATTCAGGCGGAGACCTCCTACATTTTCCTGCGCGGCGAGTATACCGTCGCCGAGGAGCGGATTCTGCGCGCCATCGACGAGGCGCGCGCGGCCGGCTATCTCGGCGAGAACATTCTCGGGAGCGGGTTCACGCTTCACCTGTATCTGCACATGAGCATCGGCCGCTACATTTGCGGCGAGGAGACTGCGCTGCTCAACGCGCTCGAGGGCAAGCGCGCGACGCCGCGCACGAAGCCGCCCTTTCCGCAGATCAGCGGGCTGTGGGGCAAGCCCACGATCGTGAACAATGTCGAGACGCTCAGCAACCTTCCGCACATCGTTAATCGCGGGGTGGAGTGGTTCAAGGGCCTGAGCCGCACGCCGAACGGCGGCACGAAGCTTTTTGGCGTGAGCGGCAAGGTGAAGCGTCCCGGCCTATGGGAGTTGCCGCTGGGCACGACGATCCGCGAGATTCTCGATCTGGCCGGCGGGATGCGCGACGGCCACACGCTGCGCGCGATCATTCCCGGCGGGGCGTCGACGGATTTTGTCGGGCCCGAACATCTCGACGTCCAGATGGATTTCGACACCGTCGGCAAAGTCGGCAGCCGCATGGGCACGGGCACGATGATTGTGCTCGATGACAAGACCTGCCCCGTGGGTATGGTGCACAACTTGATCCAGTTTTTCGCGCAGGAGTCCTGCGGCTGGTGCACGCCCTGCCGCGACGGGTTGCCGTGGATTCAGAAGGTGATGGCGGCGATCGAAAACGGCGAGGGCCGGCCCGAGGACCTCGACATGCTGCGCGGCCACACGAAATCGCTGGGCATGGGCCTGACCTTCTGCGCGCTCGCGCCCGGCGCGATGGCCCCTCTCGGCAGCGCGCTCGTGCGCTTCAAGGACGAGTTCGACCGCCACATCCGCGACAAGCGGTGCGCGTGGAGATAGCCGATGCCGAAGATTTACATAGACGGCAAGCCGTTTGAGATTCAGGGCAACGAGAATTTACTCGAGTCCCTCATCGAACTCGGCCTGAACGTGCCGTATTTCTGCTGGCATCCGGCGCTCGGTTCGGTCGGCGCGTGCCGTCAGTGCGCCGTCAAGCAGTACAAGGACGAGAACGACAAGCAGGGCCGGCTCGTGATGTCGTGCATGACGCCGTCGACCGACGGCCTGCGCATCTCGGTGGACGACCCGGAATCGCGCGCGTTCCGCGCGAACATCATCGAGTGGATGATGACGAACCATCCGCACGACTGCCCCGTGTGCGACGAAGGCGGCGAATGTCACTTGCAGGACATGACGCTGATGACCGGGCACAACTATCGCCGGTATCGCTTCGAGAAAAAGACCTACAACAACCAAGACCTCGGCCCGCTCATCAACCACGAGATGAACCGCTGCATCGAGTGCTACCGCTGCGTCCGGTATTACAAAGACTACGCGGGCGGCAACGACCTCGATGTGTTCTCCAGTCACAACCACGTGTACTTCGGACGGCACGAAGACGGGACGCTGGAGAGCGAGTTCAGCGGCAACCTCGTCGAAGTGTGTCCCACCGGCGTTTTCACCGACAAGACGCTGAAGAAACATTTTACGCGCCGTTGGGATTACACCACAGCCCCGTCTGTCTGCGTGCATTGCGCGCTCGGGTGCAACATTTCTCCGGGTGAACGCTATGGCGAACTGCGCCGCATCCGCAACCGGTATAACCGCGACGTGAACGGATACTTCCTCTGCGACCGCGGGCGCTACGGTTATGAATTTGTGAACGCCCCGCGCCGGCCCAAGCAGCCGATGCGCCGCGTCGCCGGATCGAAGGACAAGAACGAGTTTCGCGAAGTCACGCGCGACCAGGCCACGCAACTGCTCGGCACGCTGATTCGTGACGGCGGGCCGGCGGTCGGCATCGGATCGCCCCGCGCCTCGCTCGAGGCGAATTTCGCGCTCCGGATGCTCGTCGGCGCGGATAATTTCTATCAGGGCATTTCAAAAAACGAGTGCACCATGCTCTCCGCCATTCTGGAGGCGGTGCTGCTCGGTCCGGCGCGTCAGCCGAGCGTGGGGATGATCAAAGACCACGACGCGGTCTTTATTCTCGGCGAAGACCTCACCAACGTCGCGCCGATCGCGGCGCTGAGCGTGCGACAGACGGTGCACAATCGTCCGCGCGCGATCGCGCGCAAGATGGGGATCCCTGACTGGAACGTTCTTCCGGCAAGTCGCGCCGTCGACGGCCAGCGCGGTCCGCTCTATATCGCCGCGCCCTATGGCGGTAAACTCGACGACGTGGCCACCGAGACTTTCCGGGCGGCGCCGGACGCGATCGCGCAGCTCGGCTTCGCCGTTGCGCACGCGATTACGCCCGATGCGCCGGACCCGGGCGAGATATCGGAAGAAGTGCGTGCACTGGCCGGACGCATCGCGCAGGACCTGCTGGCGGCCGACCGCCCCCTGATCATCTCCGGGCCTTCGTGCGGGAGCGCCGCCGTCATTCGTGCGGCCGCGAACGTGGCCTGGGCCTTGCGGCGCAACGGCAAGACCACCGCGGGCATCGAATTCACCGCGCTCGAGTCGAACACGATCGGCCTTGGGCTTATCGGCGGCGGCGATCTCGAACACGCCGCGAAGATGATTCTTGACGGCAAAGCACGCACGCTCATCGTGCTCGAAAACGACCTGTATCGCCGCGCGGACGCCGCGCTCGTGGACGCCATGTTCGAGAAGGCGGAACATGTCCTCGTTGTCGACCATACGATGACGCCGACCGCGATGAAAGCGGACACGGTTTTGCCATCAGCGACTTTCGCCGAGGGCGCGGGCACGCTGGTGAACAACATCGGCCGTGCGCAGCGCTTCATGGAAGTGCTCCGTCCCGAAGGGGAGATCACGGAGAGTTGGCGCTGGCTGCGCCGCATCAACACCGCCGCCGGTTACAGCGTGGTCACGCAATGGCTCGATCTCGATTCCTTCCTCCGCGAACTGGTCACGGAGATTCCCGTATTCGCGCGTATCGCCGGTGCGGCCGCACCGGCTTCGTTTCGCGTCGGCGGGCTGAAAATTCCGCGGCAGTCGCACCGGTACAGCGGGCGCACCGCGATGAAGGCCAATATCGCCGTGAGCGAGACCGGTGTCGTGCCGG
>VFKU01000458.1 GCA_009885415.1 Rhodothermota bacterium | reverse complement strand
GTAGGGGCGGGGCCCTGTCCCCGCCCGGCATCTGCCGCGCGCGTAGGGCGGGGACAGGGCCCCGCCCCTACAAAATCTTTCCGCTAGATACCCGATCCCCGACTTCCATGCCCCCCAACCCCACCCGAATCCGCCGCGCCTTCCTCGACGCCGTCGAGCAGTCCAAGGCGCCCGGGGCCTTGCTGTACGTCGGCGATCTCGATCAGGAGTATTTCTTCGAGGCCACCGGCCGCCGCCAGCTCGTGCCCTACGAGCGCACCATGTACCGCGAGACCCTCTTCGATCTCGCCTCGCTTACCAAGGTGATCGCGACCGCGACCGCGGTGATGAAGCTGCGCGACGCCGGCAAGTTCCGCCTGACGGACTCGATCTCCGTCCACGTGCCGATCCCGGAATTCCGCGCGATGACCATCGAGCACCTGCTCACGCACACCGCCGGGCTGGTCGCTTTCGAGCGCTACTACCAATCGATGAACAGCCTCGACGAAATGCTCGCGCGATACGCCATTGAGGGCATCGAGGCCCCGCCCGGCGCGCGGCACGAATACTCCGACGTCGGCTTTATGCTTCTCGGAAAACTCGTCGAGCTCACCGGCCGCGACACCCTCGATGCCTACTGCGCGCGCGAGATTTTCGAGCCGCTCAAAATGACCCGCACCGCCTTCCGCCCCCCCGAAGCCTGGCGCGGAAACTGCGCCGCCACGGAAGACGATCCCTGGCGCGGACGCATGCTCCTTGGCGAAGTCCACGACGAGAACACCTTCGCCGTCGGCGGCGTCAGCGGCCAAGCGGGTCTCTTTTCGACGGCCGAGGACATCGCGAAATTTTGCCGCGCGCTGCTGCGCGGCGAAGTCCTGCCGAAGGCGACCCTGGACGAAATGCTCACCTTCGATCGCATGCCGGTCTACCCCTGGCAGGGCCTGGCGTGGGAGCTCGACCCCTGGTCGAGCAAGAAAGGCGGCTTCTTGCCCACGCGTGGCGCCTTCGGCCACACCGGCTTCACCGGCACCTCGATTTGGATGGACCGCGCGAAGGGCCTCTTCGTGATCCTGCTCAGCAACACGGTGCACCCCTCGCGCGAGACCCGCGGCAGCGAGACCCTGCGCCGTGTGATCCACCAGGCAATCGCCGAAGAGTTCTACCTGCCGGCCTCGAACACGCACACCGGTCTCGATCGCCTCGTCCGCGAGAACTACCGCGCCATCGAAGGCAAACGCATCGGCCTGCTCACGAACCACGCCGCCGTGGATCAGCGCGGCAAGCACATCCTCGACATCCTCTCTTTTGCGAAGGACATGACCCTGAAATTCCTCTACACGCCCGAGCACGGGCTGCGCGGCGCGGCCGAAGCGGGCGAGCGCGTGACGGGGCAGGAAGGCCCTGTGCCCGTGGTCAGCTTGTATGGCGAGCGCAAACAACCCTCGCCCGAGGAATTGAAGGAACTCGATCTCTTCGTTGTCGATTTGCAGGACGTCGGCGCGCGCTTCTACACCTACATGGCCACGATGCGCGCCTGCCTCGCCGCCTGCGCGGCGGCGGACATCCCCGTGCTCGTGCTCGACCGTCCCAATCCGCTCGGCGGCGAAGTCATCGAGGGGCCGATCGCGCAGGCGACGAACAGCTTGGTCTCCGCCGCAGCCGTGCCGATCCGCCACGGCATGACCATGGGCGAACTCGCCCAATGGTTCCAGCAGCACGACTTGAAAGACACCCCGCTCCAACTCAGCGTGAACTGGCTGGACAACTGGCCCCGCACGCGGCTCTTCGCCGAATGCATGCTGCCCTGGGTCGCCCCCTCGCCGAATTTGCCCACACCCGAGACCGCGCTGCTCTACTCCGGGATGTGTCTCTTCGAAGGCACCAACCTAAACGAAGGCCGCGGCACCGACACCCCCTTCGGCCTCATCGGCGCGCCCTGGCTGGACGCAGCCGCGGTAATCCAGCGCGTCGCCGTCGCGGACTCGCGCGGCGCGCGGCTCGAAGCCGTCTACTACGTCCCCAAGAGCCTCCCTGGAAAGGCCGCCACTCCGCGCTACCAAGACCAGACCTCCCAAGGCCTCCGTATCCATGTCGATCAGCCCCAGGCCGTCCGGCCGTTTCGGCTCGCGGTGGCGCTCATCGCCGCCCTACGCGCGATCCACCCGAAGGACTTCAAGCTCGACGGCTCGCCGCCCTTCGATCTGCTCGCCGGCGGACCCGACCTCCGCACGCGCATCGAAGCCGCTCAGTCCGCCGCCGAAATCGTCGCGGCCTACGAGAAAGACACCGCCGCCTACAACGCCGAGCGCCCGCGCATCTACGACCCCGCAGGCATCCCTTTCGAGGTCCTCGCCCAGGCTCAAGCCGCCGGTTTGTCGCCCTTGTAAAGCACCGTGTAAATCAGGTCGCCCGAGCGCGCGCGGCTCTCCGCCTCGTGGCTCAGCATCGAGTTAATCCCCACCACCTCCACCCGCTGCGCGACAATCCACTGATTGACCGTATCGTCCAATTCCGCCGTCCGGTCCTCGTAGCCCTTAAACGTCTTCACAAAAATCATCCTCGGATTCCCTTCGATGGCCGACTTCAACTCAGAAGCTCTATCTCACATACTTCCTATCATTCCCCTACTTCCCATTCCACCCCCATCCCGCCGCCCTGCTCATCCCATCGTGTAAATCATGTAAATCCTGTCCATTGCCCTTAGCTCTTCACTCTACAGCAACTCCCCCTGCCGCTCGACCGCGCCCGTCGCCGCGGCCCACACCTCGTCCAGATACTCCTCGCTCAGACACCCCGCCGGCCCCAGCAGCGCACGCGCCCCCGCCTGCATCAGCGCGCGGCCCGTGCCCCGCGCGTCCACCCCCGCATAGACCAGCGCGGGCTTGCCCTGATTCATCGCGTCCTGCCCGGTCTTCGCGCTGCCCCCGGTGCTGACCGGCTCGATCACGCACACCAGCCGCGACAGCGCCGCAATCGTCTCGTTCCGCGCCACCGCCGCCCCCACCGACCACGCCGCGTCCGGCGCGAACTGACTTACCAGCGCCGCGCGGCCCTCGTCCAACGCCGTCGCCAAGGCGCCGCTCGCCCGATAGCTCAGAAGGCCCTGCGGCAATACCACCACCGTCGCGCCGCCCGCCTCCAACGCCGCCGAATGCGCAACCATATCGACGCCTTGCGCGCCACCGCTGACCACCACCCGCCGGCGATTCACCAGCCACTCCGAACAAAGCCGCGCAAGCGTCCCGCCCGCTTCCGAAGGAGTCCGCGTGCCCACCACGCCACCCGCTTCGCGTGCGAGCAACTCCGCATCGCCGGCGACCGCGATCAACGGCGGCGCCGCCGCGCCCAGCGTCGCCGAAAGGAGTGGGGGATAGTCCGCATCGGTCACGGCATAAAATTGCGCGCCCGCAAGCTGCACGCGCTCGACCACGCGCGCCGCACGCTCGTATTCCTCCTCACCAAACTCCGAGAGCGCCACCACCAAGGCATCAAGCTCCGCCGGAAGCGCCGCGAGAAGTTCATCCCGAGGTCGCCCCGCGAATTTTGCCAGCGGCACCCCCTGCGCGGCCGCCCAAAGCAACCACCGGCTGAGCGATCGCGGGCCCACGCCGCTGCGCGCATGCAGCGCAAGCACAAGCGCGAGATCGGGCGTGGTCAAGGACATGCCTAAGGGTTCCCCATCGCGTTTATAGCACAGGCCGCGACGCGCTGCTAGGCGCGGGCACGGGCGTTTGCGATACCATGGCGATCGTGCGCTGATGTAACGACGGGCGGAGCGGGCAATGGGGGCATTTCCGCGAGATTTTTTCTGGGGCACCTCGCAATCGGGCCATTCGATCGAGGGGGCGAATTTTGCGAGCGACTGGTGGCGCTGGGAACAGCGCGCCGGCCGCGTGGCGCACCGCGCGACCTCGGAAGAAGCCGCGCATTTTCTGGAGAACCATCTCAAAGATCTCGATCAGGCGCGCGAACTTGGGCACAACGCCTTTCTCTTCTCGCTCGAATGGAGCCGGATTCAGCCGCAGCCCGACACCTTCGATGAAGCCGCCATCGAGGTCTATCGCGGCGTCTTCGAAGCGCTGAAGCGGCGCGGGCTCGAGGCCGTCTGCGCGCTGCACCACGTCACGCTGCCCCGCTGGTTTGCCGAGCGCTTCGGCTGGCACCACCGAGAGGCACGCACACGCTTCCACCAGTATGCCGAGCGCCTGATCGGCGAATTCGCCCCGCTCTGCCGCTGGTGGATGCCCATCCGCGAGCCGATGCACTGGATCAGCATGGCTTGCCTCGAAGGCCGATGGCCCGGACCTCAACGCGGCCCGCTCCGCGCCGCGGCCTGTCTGCGGAATATGGCGCACGCGCACGCGGACGCTTACAGACTCCTCCACGCCGCGCGCGAAGATGCCATGGTCGGCGCGGCGATCCACGCGCGCCGCTTCTTTCCCGCCGACGCCAACAGCCCCTGGGATCTCCGCGCGTGCCTGCGCGAGTCCGATCGCTGCAATGAAGTTTTTCTGCGCGCGGTGACCACCGGCGAATTGCCGCGCGGCCACGATCGCGCGCTCGCGAACACCGCCGACTTCATCGGCGTCGCCTACTACGGCCGCGAATACCTCCGCTTCGCGCCGCTCGCGCCCGGCAGGCGCTTCGCGCGGATGTGCGACGCGACAGGACGCTATCTGGACGCGCCGGCTTTCGAGGCCGACCCCGAGGGCCTCGTCGAGGTCCTGCGCGGCCTGGGCGTCCACCAGAAGCCGCTCCTGGTCACCGCCAACGGCCTCGGCACCGAGGACGACACCGAGCGCTGCCGCTACCTCCAGACGCACGCCGAAGCGCTCCGTCGCGCGCTCGATGAGGGTATCGACTTGCGCGGCTATTTCCACCGCTCCCTGCTCGACGGCTTCGAGTGGGACGC
>VFKU01000670.1 GCA_009885415.1 Rhodothermota bacterium | reverse complement strand
CCATCATCCCCTCGACCGCCGCCGCACCCGTCGCGTGGTCCGAATACTCGATCGCCACCTGATCGACAGGCGACACCGCGATATTTTCGATCGTGCTGGAGAGGTCGATGATGCGCATAGAAAGAGCTTAAACCACGAAGACCACGAAGACCACGAAGAAACGAAACTCAGAATGTCTGGTAGATGGCCGGACGATAACGAGGTTCTGGGATCGCTATCCCTTCTTCCTTCGCTACTTCCAGCCACAATTCTTTCGCGATACTCACTTCTCGCAATGCATCCTCGGGCGTAGCCCCGAACGCGGAACACGAACGAAGGTCGGGAACATCGGCGATATAGCAGCCGTCTTCCTCGCTATAAAAGATGTTGATGTGATAATCCTTCATTCGTCGTCTCCCAACGAAAGATTGAATTCCTCGATCCTCTTTAAGACCTCTTGAATCTGATACGGCTTCGCTTGTCCGCCATCCGGTTGAAGGTTTATCAGTTCGCGAATTCCGGGATGGCTGAACATATGGTGACTCCCTCGGATTCGCTTCAAACGAAATCCCAGCGCCTCAACCAAGGATACCATATCCGAAAACGCGATATTCCGCGATCCGGACAGTATTTTCTCGAGGGTTTTCCGTGGTTTCATTTCAGGAAATCTTCGGCCCGATCAGATACCCGCCGTCCACCGTCAGCACCTGCCCGGTCACCTGTTCCGAGCCCGTAATGAAACTCATGATCGCTGCCGCGATGTCGTCCGGCTGACTCACCCGCCCCGTCACCGACCGCGCTTCATTCGCCGCTTTCACCAGCGCGTACTTCTCGCCGAAACCCTGCTTGAGCCATTCGCCCTCGATAAATCCCGGCGCGACAGCGTTCACGCGGATCTTCGGCCCCAGCGCCCGCGCCAACGTCACGGTAAGGTTGTTCAGCGCCGCCTTCGAGCAACAATACGGAATCGAACTCCCGATCCCCGCCACGCCCGCCACGCTCGTCACATTCACCACCGCCCCGCCGCCGCTCTTCTCCATATGCGGCCGCGCCGCGCGCACGCAATAGAACGACCCGCGCAAATTGACGCCGAGGATGCGGTCCCACACCTCGTCCGTCACTGCATCGAGATTGCTATGCGCGATGAACTGCGTCGTCCCCGCATTGTTCACCAGCACGTCCAGCCGCCCAAAGGTCTTCGCCGCGAAATCCATCATCTCGCGGACCTTGGCGTCGTCGTGCACGTCGCACTGAAACGGCACGGCCTTCACGCCGAGCTTCTCCGCCTCGCGCGCGACTTCCTCCGCCTCCGCTTTCGACACGCTGTAATTCACCAGCACATGGCAGCCGCCCCGCGCCAACATCAGCGCCGTCGCCCGCCCCACGCCCCGTGTCGCTCCCGTCACCACCGCCGTTTTTCCACGAATGTCCATCGTCCACTCCTCCAAGATGCGCCCAGCATACCCAAACTCATGCCAGCGCGTCGCGCTTGCAAGGGAGGGTCGCGCTCCTGCGCGACCGTAGCGACTGG
>VFKU01000031.1 GCA_009885415.1 Rhodothermota bacterium | reverse complement strand
GCCACCTTGATCATCGCGATATTGCTCGACACCGCGAACGCGTGCGAAAACGACACCACCTTCAGGGGATGCGTGTCGCGAATGCCGTGGCCGTAAGGATTGAAGCGGCCGTTCATGCAGTCGATCGGATCGTCCGGCGAAATTAACCCCGATTCGAGCGCCGCCGCCGCCGTCACGATCTTGAACGACGATCCCGGCTCGAACATGTCGATCACCGCGCCATTGCGACGCAACGCGGGGTCCGCGTTCATATAGTCGTTCGGGTCGAAGGCCGGGCGGGTCGCCAGCGCCAGCACCGCCCCCGTCTTGGGATCCATCACGATCCCCATCGCGCGCCGCGCGTTGTTCTCCTGAATCGCGCGATCAAGTTCCTGCTCGAGACGGTACTGGATCACCGAGTCCAACGTCAGAAATACGTCGTCGCCGCCGGTGGGCGGCTCGAATTGGGTCGTGCGGAACCCGATCATATTGCGCTGACGATCGGTGCGCGAGACCTGCCGGCCGGGATTGCTGCGCAGGTACGAATCGTAACGCGCCTCGATCCCCTCGCTCCCCACGCCCTCGCGATTCGCGAAACCGAGCACGTGCGCCGCCAGCGGACCTTCGGGGTACGACCGGATCGGCTCGTCTTGCAGCATCAGCGCGTGCGCTTCGGGGGCCTCGCTGATATCGCCAAGACGCGCGAACTCCTCCGTCGTCATCCGCCGCTTGAGCCACACGAACTTTTTCCGGTCGCCGTCAGGCCCCGTGCGTGCGAGGCGCTCGTAAACCACCGGAGCCTTCTCACCCAGGCGCGGCGCGAGCCATTGTGCCAACGCCGCCGGGTCATCGATCGCGCTGGGGTTCACGCTCAGCGAGGGCACGTCCCGGTTCGTCGCGAGCACGCGCCCATGGGCGTCGAATATCTCGCCGCGCGGACGATCAATGAATACCTCCCGGATGTGAAACAGCTCTTCGTCATCGAAATGTAGATCGGGATCCACTTGAAACATGATCAGACGCGCACCGACCGCCGCGAAGGGAATCACAAACACAACGCTAAGAAACCAGATGCGCCGGCGGTGCTTCTTCGATACGCCCGAGGCCGCCTTCTCCGCGCGAGGGGCGGCGGGCGACGGCCGTACAGGTTTGCGGACGCGGCGTCTCATAGTTTTTCCGGCGAAACCGCGCTCTGCGCCGGCTTCACTTGCGCCATAGCCGAATCCGAAGGGGCCGCGCTGCCCGCGCCGGCGCCTCCACCTTCGAGCAACACGATGACCGCACGCGTGGGCCGCGCCGGTGTTGCCACGGGCCGCGCAGCGGCCGCCAGCGCGTTCAGCTCCTCTTCCGTCGGCTGAATCACCTCGATCTGGCCCGGCCGCGCCTCGACCAGCGCATGCTGCGGCGCGAGATCCTCCATGCGCTCCATGCTGCCGAGCATGTATCCCTTGCCCTGCAACTCGGCGATGCGCTCCTTGGTGTGATGGATATCGGCCTTCAGATCAATCGCGCGGTATTCGTTGCGCAAGCGCTGCGCGTGCAGCCAGGTGAACGAGAAATACGTGAGGCCGCCCAACGCGATAAACGGCAACGCGCGCCACCAGCCCCGGAGCGAAGCCGGGCGGCGACGGCGTCCTTTTCGCATGCCCCCCCCTTACAGTCGTTCGGCCGCGCGAAGCCGCGCACTGTGCGCGCGCGAATTCGCGCGGGTCTCCTCCGCCGAGGGAGTCACCGGCCGCTTCGTGAGCAGCCGCAGCTTCGGCGGGACGCTTCCCTTCACACGCCCGTCCGCATGCATCAACCGCAGCGGGCGCGAATGATCTCGAAAATAATTCTTCACGATCCGGTCTTCGCCGGAATGAAACGTGATGCACACAAGCCGGCCGCCCTGACTCAGCGCGTTCACCGCGGCCTCCACGCCCTTAAGTAATGAGTCCAACTCGCCATTGACCGCGATACGAATCGCCTGGAAGACCTGACGCGTCTCGTCCGGGATCTTGCCGCCGGTATGACACGCCTCGACCAATACACTTACGAGGTCTTTGGTCGTCCGGATTTCTCGCTCGTTCCGCTGCTCGATCATCGCCCGCGCCAGCCTCCGCGCCCGCGGTACGTCGCCGTACTCGCGCAACACCCGCTCCAGCTCCACCTCGTCCACAGCCGCAAGGTACTCGGCCGCAGAGCGGCCCTGCGTCGGGTCCATCCGCATGTCCAAAGGACCGTCCTGCTGAAACGAAAACCCGCGCCCGGCATCGTCGATCTGCATGCTCGACAGACCGGCGTCAATCAAAACACCGTCCACCTTCTCGATACCCAACGCGCCCACCACAGAAGCCAGGTCACCGTAATTCCCCTGCACTACAGTCGCTCGCGAATACCCTTGCAACCGCTCACGCGCGAGCGCCACGGCCCCCGGATCCCGATCCATCGCCACCACTCGTCCCCCCGGACCGAGCCGCTCCGCGATCAGCGCCGTATGCCCCCCAGCACCGGCCGTGCAATCCACATACGTCCCGTCCTCGCGCACCGCGAGATATTCCAGCGCCTCGCGCGCCATTACCGGGACATGCGGCGTCATCACGCCGCCTTCTGGCACTCCCGGATCGCGTCCGCCTCTGTCTGATAGACGTCGAAAAGCGAAGTCACGCCCGTCATCCGGAACAGCCGCTGCGTGTACACGTTCAACCCGACCAACTTCATGTCGCCGTTGTACGTCCGGAACTGCCGGAGCCGTTCCACCAGCACCCCCACTCCCATATAGCTGATGAACTTCATCCCCGCCAGATTCACAACCACGGTGTACCCATTGTCCCGAAGACAATTCACCAAGGTCATACGCAACTGCCGTACACCCTCCTCGTCCACATCCCCCTCGACGCGAACGATGCTGACGCCGCCCCTCCTCAGGGTCTCGATACTGATCATGCCGCTTCCTCCTCCTCGGACCCCCCGGTCCGTGTCCCCAAGCCCTGCCTGATCTTGCCGTGCTTTGCTAAACCTTGCCTTACTTCCCACACCGGCGATTCAAAGACGCGCGTTGCCTTAATTCTTCGACCCCGACTCCCCCGAGCCGGGCGACGAGAACAACTCGCGTCCCATGTCCTTGTACTTCGACTCCATCGACTTCTGATATTTCTTCCACCCGTCACGCGACCACAACTCGAGGTGGTCCTCGCAACCGATCAATACCGCCTCCTTCTCGATCCCCGCGTGCTCGCGCAAATGCTGCGGAACAGGCACCCGCCCCTGACCGTCCGGACGGACCTCCTGCACACTCCCAAAAAACATCCGCCGGAAATCCACCGCCTCCGGATCCATCGCCGAACGCCGGGCAGCTTCCCCGCGAATCACATCCCAACGCTCCTTCGGAAAAAGGAAAAGCGACCCATCAAATCCCCGGGTCATAAACCAAACCGCATGCGACATCACATCCGCCACCTTGCGGAACTGCGTAGCCATAGTGATCCGCCCCTTGTCGTCCAGGACGGTATAGGCTTCGCCGCAATACACCAGGAATCTCCCAAATACCACTTTCTACCACTTATCAACGCAAATCTACCATTTGGAGAAGGTTTTGTCAACACTTTTCTTCAGGAAGGAATTCTGAAAGATAGTAAATAGTTCCTTATTGGAACTATAACATCCAATATATAGACCAACAGGGACAATATTAACCAATTAGATGTGGTGGTGCTAAGTGGGTAGAAAGTGTTAATTTTAGAGATTCAGACTCTAAAAAAGGGAATTCAAGACCCGAAACGGGCTAGAACAACCCCAGATCGCCCGCGCGGGCGATGACCGAGTTCGCCAAGGAGCGAAAACCGGGATGCGTAAAGTAAACGATAAGGACTCCGACCGCCGCGCACAGCAGCAAGTGCCGGCGGAAAAACCCGAAGGTCTTGGCGACCGCGCGGTTTGTTCCGCGCGCGATCGCGCCGATGCTTGCGGCCAAGGCGCGGACGGCCCAGATCGCGTCGCTTTGGCGGCGTAGACCGCGGCTGCGGCTGGCGAGACCTTCGGCCCCACAGTTGAGCACCAACTCGGTCCCGCCCACGCGCAGGATGTCCCCGTCTTTCGCGATGCGCGATCGGATCGCGCCCGTGGGTTTTCCGTTCACGAAAAGGCGCGCGCCTTTTGCGCCACGCAGGCGATATCCCTCCGAGATCACTTCCGCACGCGCATGTAACTCGCGCACAAGCTGATCGAGACGAAGGTTCACCGCGCACTGGCCCTCGGCGCCAATGACAAAGCTGCGTTGCGTCAGCACGAACTCGGTGCCGTCCTCGGGGCCATTGATCACGGTCAAGGTATCGTGATGCGAT
>VFKU01000546.1 GCA_009885415.1 Rhodothermota bacterium | reverse complement strand
TCGTTCGGTTCGAGCGCGAGGTCGAGCGCCTCCTGCGCGCGCTTCCAAAATTCCTTGGCGTCCTTGTTGTCGCGTGAACTGATCGCCACCGGCACGCCCGCGGCAAGGAGCGTGTGGAGGTTGTTGACGTGGTCCTCCCAGTCCTGAATCCGCGCGCGGCGGACCGCCAGCGGTTCAAGAAAATCTTTCTCGAATTCGGGCGTCCACGAGTTGGTCGTGTATTGAGTCTTGGGGGCCTTCTCGTCCACCTTCGGGGCAAGTTCGGGCTTGTCCTTCCAGTCGAAGCTGACAATGACGCCCGTCTTCGTCGCCGCGAGACGGCCCGCGATTTTCCACGCCTCCTTGCCGCCGAGGATGGCGATGCGTTGATGGAATTCCTCCGCGAGATCGAGGGCGTGGTGAATCTCGTTCGGCGTGTTCGCCGCGAAAATCCACATCTGCCGCCGATCAAGCAACGCGCCCATCGCCTCGAGCACCGGGTCGTCCGGCACGCGATCGACCTGCGTCGGAAACTTCGCATACTGCGCCTGCCGCTCGCGGTACCACTGCGCGTCGTAGTACGTCTGCCGCAAGAGCGCGACCGCCCCCATCGGCGAGCCTGGATATTGCCGTGTGCGGAGGGCCGCCTCGTCCTCGAGGTCCGCGCCGAAGTTGGCGATCTGCGTGAAGCCGGGCGCCAGAATACTCTGCCGCAGCGCCTTGCCGCCGAGCTGCACGAGGTCACCCTGGCCGCCGAGAATCGCGGCGCGCGGCGAAATCAGCGCGGTGGTGAACCCTGCCGCGCGGTGCGCCTTGAGCGCGTCGTCGTTCTGCTTGTAGAGATCGAAGAGCGTGAGGTGCGGCCAGATGTCCTGCCGGTTCGCCTTCTCCATGCTGGTGTGCGGGCCCTCGGAGAACGCACGTTCGCGATCGCGCAACCGCGCCATTTCATCGTCGGACGGCCCCTTCGCTTCGATGCCTAGGTGTGTCGCGGCGTCCGTGAAACCGGCGTAGGCCCACAGACCCGTCGCGTCGAAGCGCTCCGCCGTCTCGGGGATCGCGATGTCCGCCCCGGCCGCGACGATGCGGCCCTTGTCCAGCAGAATCGTCGCGTGCTCGATCGTTTCGCCGGGCGCCACGCTCACCGTCGCGCCGGTGATCGCGAGCGGCGTGCGGAATTCCTGCGCGCTCGCGCCGGAAAAGCTCAAGCCCGCCATTACGAGACCGGAAATCGCCAAACAGACAGGGTGCGACTTGCTCATAAGGTCCTCCCGTGTAGTACGCGACGCCGCCTCACTCCCGCGAGCCGGGCGTCAGCTTCAGCGAAACGCGTTCACCGCCGCGCTCGACGACGATGCTGACTTCCTCGTCAATCTTGAGCGCCTCGATGGCGTAGGTATAGTCGTAGATGTTCTCAATCTTGCGCCCGGCCAGCTCGACGATGACGTCGCCCTGTTTGAGGCCCGCCTTGTCCGCGGGCGCGCCCTTCGTCACGCCGGAAAGCTTCACGCCTTTGACTTCCTCGGCATAGTCCGGGATGCTGCCGATGTAGGCACGCAGCCCGGCGCGCAATTCCTGCTTCGGCGCCGTCACCTCGATATAGTCCGGCGCGCCTTCGCGCGTGATCAGCGCGCGCGCGACCAGTCCCATGAACTTCGCTATTTTCTCCGCGCCCTCGTAGTTCACTTTGTCGGCGGTATCGCTCGGCCGGTGATAGTCCGCGTGCGCGCCGGTGAAGGCGTTTAAGAAAGGTACGCCCTTCAGATAAAACGCAGTCGCGTCGGTGGGGATATACGTCTCGTTCTTCGGCAGGATGCTCAGTCCGATCGGCGCGTTGCGCCGTTCGATTTCGCCCGGCCAAATGCTGCTTGAGCCGACGCCCTGGAGCACAAGCTGCTTCTCGAGCCGGCCGATCATGTCCATATTCAGGTACACGCCGATCTCCGGCCGCAGCGGGTCGTTTTCCTTTTTCCCGGCGAAGGTTTTTACGAAATAGTTCGAGCCGAGCGTGCCGAGTTCCTCGCCCGACCACGCGGCGAAGAGCGCGTCGTGTTTCATCGCGAGGCCGGCCTTCTTCTGGTCGACGAGATACTGCGCGATCTCGAGCATGCCCGCCGTACCCGAGGCGTTGTCGTCCGCGCCGTGATGGATGCCGGTGGATTCGTCGTCGCGCGCCAGCGAAACGCTGGAACGCCCGACACCCAGGTGGTCGATGTGTGCGCCGATGAGCACGCAATCCGCGCCGGGCGCATCTCCCGCGTTGAGCCGGCCCAGCACGTTCCGTCCGGTGCGCTTCTCCTGCACAATGTCGATTGTTGCAGAAAGTTGTGCCTCGGGAATCGAAAAACCCATCACGATTTCGCCGGTATCTAACTTGTCCTGCAGGGTTTTCAGGTCCTTGTTCGCGAGGCCGAGCAGCGCCTGCGCCGCCTCGTTCGTGATGCTGATCGCGGCCATGCTCGATCCGCCCAGCATCGTGTCGAAAGTCATCGGCACGAGCTCTTCCTTCGCCTTGGGGTTCGGCCCCGTCACGACGATGAGCCCGCGCGCGCCGAGATCGCGCACCGTCATCGCCTTGAATTGCAGGCTCGAGTGCGGGCCGAGGTGCTGCCGCATTTCGGGCGTCACATTTTCCGGCATGAACCGAAACACCATCACCCACTTGTCTTTCACTTCGAGATGGACGAAGGAATCGTATTCTTCGAGGCCGTCCTTCTTCGGCGCCTGGATGCCGTAGCCCGCGAACACGATCTCGGACGCGGGCACTTCGCCCGTGCGCGAAAAGGCGAGCGGCCGCCAGTCCTTGTCGGGCACCGCGGACTGGTTGATCGCCGTGCTGCGAAATTCGACGCGGTTCGCGGGCCCCATCGAAATGCCGGCGGTGAACTCGAAGTTCTGAAAGTAACTGCCGCCGTCGCCCGCGGGCGCGAGGCCCAGGGCCTTGAACTGTTCAGCGGCGTATTCGGTAGCCCGCTGCTCGCCGATCGTGCCGGTGAGCCGCCCTTGCATGTAGTCCGACGCGAGATACTCGATGTGTTGGCGCAGATCCGCCGCGCGAATCTCTGGCGCGGTCGCGGCGAAATCCGGCGCGCCTTCGAGCGCGATCGGCTCCGCTTCTGCGACTTTGTCGAGTTCAAGCGCCTTGCGCGCGGCGGCCTCGTTCCAGTCTGCGATGAATATCTGCGAGGCGCCGCCCGGCGTGCGGTTCGTCGTCCACGCGAGACGCTTGCCGTCCGGGCTGAATACCGGCAAACCGTCGAAGCCTTCGGTGAACGTGACGCGCACGGGCCCGTGTTTGCCCGCCGCGTCGATCATGAACAACTCAAAATTCGCGAAGCCGAGGCTGTTGTTCGTAAAAATAATGTAATCGCCCGAGGGATGGTAGTACGGTGCCCAGGACATCGCGCCGGCATGTGTAATCTCGCGCTGGTCGGAACCGTCCAGCGCCATCGTGTAGACCTCGGCCGTCGCGCCGTTTGGCGCGAAGCGCCGCCACACGATGCGCGTTCCGTCGGGACTGAAAAACGGCCCGCCGTCGTAACCCTTCGAGGTCGTCAAACGCTTCACGTTCGACCCGTCGGCGTTCATGAGGTAGATGTCCATCATGTACGCCGGGTCGTTCTTGAAAGTCTCCGCATCCTCCTCCGGCATCGGCCCGGAGTACGCCAGCCGGTTGGACGCAAACGCGATCAGTTTTCCGTCCGGCGAATACGATCCCTCGGCGTCATACCCGCGCTCGTGCGTCAGTTGCTGGAGCACCTTCCCGCTGAAATCGGAAACGTACAACTCGTAATGCTCGTCGTAGTCCCACGCGTAGCGCCGCGTCTGCCCCGACGCACGGAAGTCCAACTCCGCCTTCTGCAATTTTTCGCTCTCGGGATCGCCGTGCGTCGACGCGAAGAGTTCCTTTGGCTCCTTCGGGTGGATCCACGAACACGTCGTCTTACCGACGCCCGGCGAAACACGAACCGTGTCCCCCGTCTCCAAATCCATCTGGAAAATCTGGTAGAAGGGGTTGGCCGGATCGCGCTCGCTCTGAAACGTCAGCTTCTTGCCGTCCGCGCTGAAATATCCCTCGCCCGCGCGCTTGCCCTCGAAGGTCAACTGGCGGATGTTGGTGAGGAGACGCGCTTCCTCATTCGGCGCGGCGTTGGCCGGTTCCGCGGCCGAGGCAATAGCCGGAAAAACAAGCCCCATGAACAGAAGGAAACGAAGAGAACGAAGCATATTCATTGCGAAGAGAGACCCTCAGGGTTGCAACCGCCGAAAACGGCTGCATGATACTACCGCTCCACGCCAAATGCGATTCCCGTTTCGCGGGGCAATCCCAGGACTTAGGCCGTCCGGATCGCCGCGGCGGCCGTGAGGCCGAAGCGCTCAATGCCCAACTCACGCAGCCTAAACTTCTGCACCTTGCCAGTCACCGTGAGCGGGTATTCATCGACGAAGGCGACGTAGTAGGGTACCTTGTAGTGCGCGATTTTTTCACGGCAGAAGACCTTCACCTCGTCCTCCGTCATCGCGCCGGGCTCCTTGAGCACGATCCACGCGGAAGTTTGCTCGCCGAATTTTTCGTCGGGCAAGCCGACCACCTGCGCGTCGCGGATTTTCGGGTGGGTCAACAGAAATTCCTCGATCTCGCGTGGGTAGATATTCTCGCCGCCGCGAATGATCATGTCCTTGATGCGCCCGGTGATCTTGTAGTGGCCCTCGGGCGTGCGCACGCCGAGATCGCCGGAGTGCAGCCAGCCCTCGGCGTCGATCGCCCCCGCCGTGGCTTCGGGCAGGTTGTAGTATCCCAGCATGATGCCATGGCCGCGCGCCCAGAGTTCGCCCTGCTCGCCCGGCTTACAGTCGCGACCCGTCACAGGGTCGACGATGCGCGCCTCGACGCCGGGCAACTCCGACCCCACCGTCGACACGCGCACCTCAAGCGAATCGGTGGTCCGGCTCTGCGTGACCACCGGCGACGCCTCGGTCTGTCCATAGGCGATCGTGATTTCCGAGCAATGCATCTCGCTCACGACGCGCTTCATCAATTCAATCGGGCAGGGACTGCCGGCCATGATTCCGGTGCGCAGACTCGAGAGATCGAAACGCGCAAACTCCGGGTGGTTCACCTCGGCGTTGAACATCGTCGGCACGCCGTACAAAGCCGTGCAGCGCTCAGCCGCGACGGCCTCGAGCGTCGCGCCCGGCTCGAAGCTCTCCGCCGGCACCACCATCGCCGCGCCGTACTCGACGCACATCAGCGTGCCCAACACACAGCCGAAGCAGTGGTAAAACGGCACGGGGATGCATACGCGGTCGCGCTCGCTGATCCCTTGCCGCTGACCGATGTAAAACGCGTTCATCAACAGATTTCGGTGCGAGAGCATTGCGCCTTTCGGACTGCCCGTCGTGCCGGAGGTGTACTGGATGTTCACCGGGTCGCCCGGCCGGACCTGCGCGCCCATCGCCGCGACGCGCTCGTCGGGCACGCGTGCGCCCTGCGCAAGGAACGCGTCCCAATCGAGCGCGCCCGCGAGCCCCGTCTGCGGCTTGATGCTGACCACGTGGTGCAGCCGCGGAAACTCCACGCTGGCGATACGCATGCCCGCAGCACCGCTCGCGAGCGCCGGAATCAATTCCGCCGTCATGCCTTCATAGTTGGACGTCTTGTGCTTGTCGGAAATAAAAAGCAGTTTCAGATCGGCTTGTTTCAAAATGTAAGCAAATTCGTGCGTGCGGTACGCGGGGTTCACGTTGACCAGCACGGCACCAAGCTGCGCCGTCGCGAACTGCAACAAAATCCACTCGGGCCAGTTCGTCGCCCACACGCCGACGTGGTCGCCCTTGCCGATGCGTAGCGCCATCAGGCCCTTGGCCGCCGCGATCACGCGCCGCTCGAACCCGGCGAAACTCCAGCGCAGGCCCAATTGTGGAAACACGACGGCATCGCGCTCGCCGAAACGCTCGGCAGTGCGCCGCAATACCTCGCCGAACGTTTTACCGTCCACCCAGGGTCTGTCGCCCATCCGCCCGCCCCGCGTTACTTCCGTGCAGGAGGATAAATCCGATCGAGTTCCTGCCGCAAATAGTCGAAAGCGGGGTCCACCTCGTCGAAAAAGCGGAACAAAGAGAGATCTTCGGAGCTAATCATCCCCCAGCGGACCAGCGCGTCCCAGTTGATCACTTCCTTCCAGTAGTCCGTACCGTAGAGCACCACCGGCATGTACTTTGAACTTTTCTGCGTCTGCACGATCGTGAGCAATTCGAAGAGCTCGTCCATCGTGCCGAAACCGCCGGGGAATACGACCAACGCCTTGGCCAGATACACGAACCAGAACTTGCGCATAAAGAAATAGTGGAAATCGAGCGCAAGCTCGGGTGACTGATAGGGGTTCGGCGCCTGCTCGAAAGGCAGCGTAATATTTAGTCCGATCGAACGCCCACCCGCCTCGCGCGCGCCGCGGTTCGCCGCTTCCATAATGCCCGGGCCACCGCCGGAACAAATGAAAAAGCGCTGCGAAGGCCGGCGGGTCGCAAGCGACCACTCCGTGAGCTTCTTCGAAAGATGCATGCCCTCTTCGTAGAACCGTCCGATACGGACGCCATGCTGCGCCGCGCGAAGCTCCTGCTCGAAGAGCGCGTCTCCCGGTTCTTTGCGCAGGTTGTTCTCCGCGGCCTCGAGCCGCGCCTGCGCGTCGGCCAAGGGGCGGATGCGCGCCGAGCCGAACATCACGATCGTGTTCTTCACGCTCAAGCGGCGAAATTTAGACTCCGGCTCGGTGTACTCGCAGAGAATCCGGATCGCGCGCGCCTCGGGACTGTCGATGAACTCGGGGTTGTGAAACGAGTTCGGCCGGGGCTGCGGATTGCTGCCAATGGGCTGGGGCGACATGGTTTCCTCCGTGTTTCTTGCGCGATCGGCGGGACCCTAGACTACGAAGCCCGATATCCACAAAGCATGTATTTACACAGGGTTATGCAAGGTAATCTCTTTACATGGTATCATAAGTAGTGTGACCGGGGCCCTGCCTGTTTTCGGCCCCTTCGCGGTGGAGAAATGACCTTGGATTCAAGCCTTATGTCCGCCGGCGCTACGCCTCGCCAGAGCGTGCTCATCGTCGATGACAGCGCGACGGATCTCTTGTATCTCACGCGGTTACTCGAGCGGCCCGACCGTCACATCATCACTGCAAAAAGCGGCGAGGAGGCCCTGCACATCCTCAAGGGCTTTGAGTTCGCGCTGGTCCTCCTCGACATTCAGCTCGAAGGCCTGAACGGTTTCCAGACCGCCGAGCGGATTCGCGCGAACGAGCGGACGCGCCACCTGCCGATCATTTTCATCACGGCGACCAGCAGCGAAGAAGAAAGCGTCTTCCGCGGCTACGACGCGGGCGCGGTCGATTACCTGATCAAACCCATCGCGGCAAATTTGTTGCGCAGCAAGGTCAACGTCTTTTGCGAGTTGAGCGCGCAACGCCTCGTCATTCATGAACAGCTCAAGGAAATCCAGGCGAAGAACGAAGTGCTCCACCGCCAACTCGAGGAAATAAAAACGCTGCGCGGACTGGTCCCGATTTGCGCGCGCTGCAAAAACGTCCGCGACGACTCCGGCTTCTGGCAAACCATCGAGGCCTACGTCTGCGATCACTCTGAAGCGGAATTCAGCCATTCCCTGTGCCCCGAATGCACAGGGGTGTTGTATCCAGGACTGAATCTTCGATCGGAATCGCAGACACAACGGAGGTGACAGCGGGCCATGCCTGAAACCCACGCCATCGATGTGAACTGGTTGCGCAAGACCTTCGACGACGACGCCGTCCTGGCGGAGCTCTACACTCTCTACGTCACCGATACGGCGAAGCGGCTCGAAGAGATACGTCATGCGCTCGCCACGAAGAACACGGAGAAGTGCGGCAGGGTCGCGCACACTGTGAAGGGATCGAGCGGAAATGTCGGCGCGGGGCCGATGCGCGAACTCGCCGCACGCCTCGAAAAGCACGATTGGAATGCCGACGCCGCTGGCGGAGAGGCGCTTGTCGCCGGACTAAAGGCGGAATTCGCCCGTGTCCAGACCTTCGTGCAGGAATTCCTCAACACTTGCGCCTGCCCAAGCTGAGTCCGGCACGTCCGATTCACTAGAATACCCGCCATGCCCTGCTTCCGAGGTGTCGCCCGGTGACGCTGCTCAGCGTGAACGTGAACAAAATCGCGCTGCTGCGCAATAGTCGCGGCGGCGGCCTCCCCAGCGTCCTCGAAGCCGCGCACGCGGCCATCGCGGCCGGCGCGCACGGCATCACCGTGCACCCCCGGCCCGACGCGCGCCACATCACCTACCAGGACGCGCGTGATCTGAAGGCTGCGATCAAGGTCGAGCTGAACATCGAGGGAAACCCGACGCCGGACTTCTTGGATTTCGTCTGCGAAGTGCGGCCCGCCCAATGCACGCTCGTACCGGACGAGCCGGGACAACTCACTTCCGATCACGGTTATGATCTTCGCAAGAGTGGCGCGACACTCGTGCCGATCGTCAAGCGCCTGCACGAGCGCGGTATTCGCGTGAGCCTCTTCATGGATCCTGCGCCCGCAGACATGGGGCTCGCGAAACAGACCGGCGCGGACCGCATCGAGCTCTACACCGAAAGCTATGCCGCAGCCTTCGCGCGCGGCGACTACAAGACCGTCCTCGATGCTTTCGTGAAAACCGCCGCAGCAGCCCGCGCCGCCGGCCTCGGCATCAATGCCGGCCACGACCTGAACCAAAAGAATCTCGGCCCCTTTCTCGATGCTATTCCCGAAGTCGCCGAAGTGTCCATCGGCCACGCGCTCATCTGCGAGGCGATCTACGACGGCCTCGCGCCCACTGTGCGGGCCTACGCCGCGATTTGCACCCGGCCCCGCAGCTAAGGCTAGCGCACCATGCCGCCCCAAGCTGGCCTATGCGAAACCTGCCGGCACGCGCAGCAACTCAAGCATCCCCGCGGCGGCGGCGGCTATTGGCGCTGTCTACTCGCCGAAACCGACCCCCGCTTCGAGCGCTATCCCAGGCTGCCCGTCATCGAATGCGCGGGCCATGAGCGCGAGCCAAAAGAGAAGCGGGGCTAAGCAACGCTTAGCCCCGCCGTAACGCAATATCCTTCGTCGGCTCTACTTGTGCATCGCCAGCCACGCCTTCATCATTGCGGTGGACTCGGCGGCCTTCTCGTGTTGCGACCAGTGCCCGACACCCGGGTAGGTCACCAGCGTCCAGTCTTTCTCGAGGTAGTCCCAGGTGTTGTTCAGACCGCCCGGCATCAGCGCCGTATCCTTCAGGCCGTGGAACTGGAGCACCGGCATCTGAATCTTCGGCAGGTGCACCGCCGGCGCGCCGCCCTCGGCCTTCGGATAGTTTTGACGGTAGTAGTTCATCATCCCCGCCAGGCTCGAGCGCCCGAAGGCCTCGGCATACTTTTTCTCAAGCTCCGCATCGCCGTTCGATACCATCTTGGCGAGCATCGCCGCGCTCAGCATCTTCTCGGAGTCGGGCTTCTGGAAATTTCGCGCATAGCTCGAGTTCGCCTGCTGCGCGGGATTGTTCGCCAGTTCGCGCGCCATGCCTTCCAGGTGCGGCAAATTGAAAATGATCAGCTTGTCCGTCATCTGCGGCATCATCGCGGCAAAGCTCCACGCGATCGCTCCGCCCCAATCGTGCCCGACGACAATCGCCTTCTCCTGGCCTTCCGCCTTGATCACCGCCGCCACGTCGCCCACGAGAAAGGGCATGGCGTAGTCTTCCTGCTTGGTGGGCTGGTCGCTCAGGTTGTAGCCGCGGGTGTCCATCGCGCACACGGTGTACGAGTCTTTCAGTCCTTCCATCTGCGCGCGCCACGTGTACCAGAAGTCCGGAAACCCGTGGATGAACACAATCAGAGGCCCTTGCCCCGCTTTCACGTAGTGGATTTTCACGCCGTTGCTGTCGGCGTACTTGTCCTGGGCGATCAT
>VFKU01000180.1 GCA_009885415.1 Rhodothermota bacterium | reverse complement strand
GTGACCATCGGGATGGCCCTCTCCGCCTTGCCCGCGCTGCTCATGGGCCTGATGCACGTGCTTTTCGTCGGCACCCGGGCCGCTGTCGAAGAGACCCTTCCCTACGTGGTGCCCATCGTCTTATTCTCGTTGATGCTCGTTCTCTCGTTCTCGCTGGTCATCCTTGCGAGTTCGTGCCTGATCAACAGCGCGAAGTTCGCCGGGGTCTCGGTCATCATGCTCACGCTGATCAACATCACGTTGGGGACCATGCTCGCGGCGATGCTGCGAGACGAGGAGTACCTCGCGTGGGCCTATCCGGTCAGCGTCAACCGCTTGGGCGAGATCCTCTTCCACGAAAACCGGTACCGGAGTCCAATTGACGTCTCGTGGACGTGGTGCGCCGCCTACGTGGCAATCGTCTGCACTGCGGCCCTCGGCGTCATCTGCATGAAAGCCCGCCGTGCGGAGAGCGGCCGATGATCTCCCCCGCCACGCCCATTGTCGAGACCGTCGAAGCGTCGAAATGGTTCGGTGAAGTCGTCGCCGTCAACCGGCTCGATCTGCGCATCGGGCGCGGCGTCACCGGGCTGCTCGGCCCGAACGGCGCCGGCAAGACGACGCTCATCCGGTTAATGCTCGGACTTTACTCGCCGAGCCGGGGCCGGGTGCGCGTCTTCGGCGAGGACCCGCGCAACAACCTGCGCGTGTTGCGCCGCATCGGCTACTGCCCCGAGCTCGATCGCTTCTTCGAAAACATGAGCGGTCTGGCCTTCGTGCGCTGGCTGTGCCGTTACTCGGGGATGGCGCGCGCCGAGGCGGGCATCGCCGCGCGCGAGGCCTGCGGCGTGGTGGGCATGACGAAGCGCATGGACGATCCCATCGCGACCTACAGCCAGGGCATGCGCCAGCGCATCCGCATCGCCCAGGCGATCGCGCACAAACCCGAACTGCTCATCCTCGACGAGCCGATGTCCGGTCTCGACCCCGAGGGCCGCGAGGACGTTTTCAAGCTCATCGGCCGCCTGGGCGAATCAGGGCAGACGGTCATCGTGTCGAGCCACGTGCTCTACGAAATCGAGCGTGTCACCGACAACATCATCCTTATGCACGGCGGGCAGATCCTCGCGCAGGGACCGGTCCGGCACATCCGCGAACTCATCGACGAGCACCCCCACTCCGTGCGCATCGAAAGCGGCCGCGCGCGGGAAATCGCCGAGCACTTTGCGCTGGAAAAGTCGACCCTCGGCTTCGATTTCGACGGCCCGATCCTCTGCATCCGCACGGCCGACCCCGCGGGATTCTACGAGCGGCTAAACGGCGTCGTGGTCGAGCATGGCATTGAAATCGACTCGATACATTGCCCCGACGACAACCTGCAATCGGTCTTCGACTACCTCGTCAAATGAACCCACTCCAACGGAAAAGAGGCGCTGCGAAATGAACGGATACGCACGGGCCTTCGTCGCCTCGCTCGCGCACGGCCTGGCGACCTTCCTCCGCCGGCGGCGTACGCATGTCGTCTTTGCGCTAATCTTGTTACCGGCCATCATCCCGCTGCTCCTCCCCTTCCTGCCGCACGACAGTCACGAAACGATCTCGCGCGACTGGGTCCTCACGCAGATGATCGAGATTTTCTACATCACCGCCGTGACGCCGCTGCTCGCGCTTTTCTTCGCCGCCATGCTCGTGGGGGAGGACGTCGAGTCACAGACGATCTCGTACATACTCACCCGGCCCGTGCCGCGCTCGGCGTGGGTGCTCGGCCGCTTCGGCGCCTATCTGATCGTCTGTTCGGGTCTTATTTTCGCGTCCCTCGTCGCCTTGCGGCTGGCGGTCCTTGCGCTCCCGCGCCCTGCCGTGCCGGAGGTGGATCTGGTG
>VFKU01000833.1 GCA_009885415.1 Rhodothermota bacterium | reverse complement strand
TCTTCGCGCAGCCCGCGCTGGGCGTCGAGCGCCAGCGCCAGCCCCAGATCGGCGTCGAGCGAGCGTTCGTGGAATTCGTCGAACAGCACCGCCGCGACGCCCTTCAGTTCCGGATTGTCGATGGGACCGTCGCCGATCGGCTGCATCCACGCCACATCGCCGGTCTTCAGATCAATGGCCGTCATGCGGCCGAAGGGCGGCTTGAAGAGCGGCAGGCCTTGCGGTCCTTGCACGGGATTGTTCGAGCCCATGAAAGTGAAATTCGAGCGCGCCGCGTCGGGCCGCTGGAGCTGGATACTGATCGGGCCCTGTTGCGAGGGGACGTAGACGATGCCCGTTTCCGGGTCTACGCCGACGCCCATCCAGTTCGCGCCGCCGGCCCAACCGGGATTGTAGATGGTCGGCTTTTCCTCGATGGGCGGGGTGAAGAGCGGGCCGGTGTTGTAGCGGTTGAAAATTTCGAGCGCCTGCGCGCGAAGCTCCGGCGTGAAGTCGATGAGGTCCTTCTCGAAGGAACCCTGCAACTCGAAGGGCGCTGGCTTCGTCGGGTGCGGCTGCGTCGGCGAGGTCTCTTCGCCTTCGGCGGTGGACTGCGGGACGGCCTTCTCTTCGATCGGCCAGATCGGCTCGCCGGTGACGCGATCGAAGACGTACATGAAGCCCTGCTTGCTCACCTGCGCGAGGATCTTGCGCGGCTTACCGTCGATCGTCACGTCGAGTAGCGCCGGCGCCGCGGGAAGATCATAGTCCCACACGCCGTGGTGGGTCGTTTGGAAATGCCACTTGCGCTCGCCCGTGCGCGCATCGATGCACACAAGCGACTCGGCGAAGAGCCCGTTGCCTTTGCGATGCCCGCCGTACCAGTCGTTCGTGGGCGTGCCGAAGGGGATATAGACCAGGCCCAGTTCCTCGTCGGCCGAGGAGACGGTCCAGTTGTTCGCGTTGCCGGTGTATTCGGCCGCGCCGTCCTTCCAGGTGTCGTAGCCGAACTCGCCCTTCTGCGGCGGGTTGTGGAAGGTCCAGAGGAGCTTGCCGGTTTTGGCGTCGTAGCCGCGCACGTCGCCCGGCGGCATTTCCTTCATGGTCGGTCCGTCGAAGATGGACGAGCCCACCACGATCACGCCGCGGCACTGAGTCAGCGGCGAGGTGACCTGCATCATTTTTTTTGTTGACCGGGCGGCGCATGGTGCCCGCGAGATCGATCGCGGTGCCGTCGGCGAAGTTTGCCGCCGGCTTGCCGGTCTTCGCATCGAGCGACCAGAGCTTCATGTCGTGCGTGGCGAAGAAGACGCGCTCGTCGTCGCCGTCCTTCCAGTAGGTCGCGCCGCGATGGACGAAGCCGAGGTTGGTCGGGCGCCCGGCCTTGTAGGACTCGGAGTCGAAGGTCCACAGCGTCTCGCCGGACACGGGATCGATCGCCGCGGCGCTGGCCATGGACGTCGTCACGTACATCACGCCGTTGACGACGATCGGCGTCTGCTCGTTCAGGAAAGGCGTGAGCGCGCGGTTGGTTGACGCGATCGCGTCGTCGGGCGAGGTCCATTCCCACACGACCTTGAGCTGTTTCGCGTTGTCCTTGTTGATCTGGTCGAGCGACGAATACTTGGTGTTCGCCTGGTCGCCGCCATAATACGGCCAGTCGCCCGAGACGCCTTTTTGCGCCACTGCACCCGTGCACACCGCGATCATTGCCGCAGCCGTCCATACCGAAATTCGCATCATTCCTCCGCCTTCCTAACGCGATCGCGAGGCTGTTTCAAGCACCGCGCGCCGCAGCTAAGCCCAAGTCCATAAACGAATTGCGGGATTCTCCCAATTAAAAACCGTCAAGTCAATTCCGGTTCCTGAAACCTTCGCACGTGCGCCCGTCCAAAGTCGTATCGACTTGATACGAATAGTCTTGTATCTGGACGCGGGTTCGTGCGGCCGCATTCACACGAGAGCCGGTTTCGACGAGTCGTGTCCGAATCGCCACGCTGCGGCGGTTGATTGCTTCCGAGGTCGCGACTACACTCCCGGCAACTCAGGAGTTTCAGATGCCCGACCTTACGACGAATAAAGAGCAGATTGCTACCTGGAACGAGAAATCGGGGCCGAAATGGGTCGCGATGCAGGAGCGGCTCGACGCGCAGTTGGAGCCCTTCTCGCGCGCGGTGCTGGATCGGGCCGCGCTCAAGCCGGGCGAGCGCGTGTTGGATATCGGGTGCGGCTGCGGGGCAAGCACATTCGACGCAGCGGTGCAGGTGGGGCTCGCGGGATCCTGCACCGGCGCGGACGTTTCGCGGCCGATGCTGAAGCACGCGCGCGATCGCGCGAACGCGGGGGCCGTAACCAATGTCGAATTCATCGAGGCGGACGCACAGATCTTTACCTTCCCGCCCGCGACCTTCGACGCTGCGATTTCGCGTTTCGGCGTGATGTTCTTCGCCGACCCGGTGGCGGCTTTCGCAAATATCCGCCGCGCGCTGAAGCCCGGCGGACGCCTGTCCTTTATTTGTTGGCGGCCGATGATGGAGAACCCGTGGGTGCTCATTCCGCTGCGTGCGGCGTCGCAGCACCTCGAACTTCCGCCGCCGCCGGACCCGACCGCGCCCGGCCCTTTCGCGTTTGGCGACGCGGAGCGCTTGCGCGTGATTCTTGGCTCGGCGGGATATACGGGTGTGCAGATCGACCGGCATGATTCGCGATTGGCGATCGGCGGCGCGGGCGACATGGAGAAAGCGGTGGACTTCGCGATG
>VFKU01000079.1 GCA_009885415.1 Rhodothermota bacterium | reverse complement strand
GCGCGTCGTCAGATCTTGGGAAGCGGTTCAGGCGCGGGAAAAACAATGGCGGAGAGGGTGGGATTTGAACCCACGGTACGGCAAAACCGCACAACGGCTTTCGAGACCGCCGCCTTCAACCACTCGGCCACCTCTCCGGAATTTCAGTATTCGTGTGCGGGCCACGGATCGTAGCAAACGCAGCGGCGACGCGTCCACTTCGTCGTCAATGAATCGGGCACGGCGGTGAACCCGCCGTGCCCGAGAGCTCCTGACTCTACTGTCGCGCGCGATTAGGGGATGGTGACCCACGCGCCGGCTGAGCCGCCGACTTTCTTGCCCAGCGTGCTCGCGGCGAAGGCGTCCATGTCGGGGCCCGCCGGCGGCAACTGGAACATCTCGCCGGGCTTGGCGCGCTCGAGGCGCTTCTGCGCGTACACGCGTTCGACCGTGCTCACGGTCATGTTCTGATCGCTGTTCAGCCGGGCGATTTCCTGGTAGAGCGCTTTGCGGTCGTCGTTTTCGGCGGCGAGGGTCCGCTGCACGGCGTTCTTCTGGTCCGCGTCGGCAATCGCGTCGGCCTTCACCATTTCTAGGAGGCCGCGGTTGTTCTCACCCACGGCGCCGGTTTTCTTGGCGGCCTCGACTTCGGGGAAGCGCGCCTTCATGCTGGTCGCGATCTGCTGGACACGCCCTGAGTCTTGCTTGACCTCCGCAGCATAAGCCGTCGGGATCGGATCGAGTGCATCGAGCGTGCGCTCGAGCAACGAATTCTTCTTCTCGTTTGCGGCCGGGGGCGCGGTGATTTCGGGTAAGGTTTCCCGTTCGCCTGCGACGAAGCCCAATATCCCATCGGCCTGTTCTTGAATATGGCGGATGGTGACGTTGATGTTCGCGTCGAAGGTGCTCGGAATGACGACGCATCCGGCCAATAAGGCGACGGCTGCAGCGATGGCGCTGAGCGAAACTCGTTTCATGGTTTTCTCCTCCTGAGACTTAAAGACGCCCCTTGGCCCTCAAATATTCAGGCCACCCCCGAGGCATAAAGCTACAGCGTTATTGTGCCGTAGTTTTGGTCAAAAGTCCATGCTGACGGTCCTAATTCACCGTTGTAACACTCGATTCCTGTAACATTTTCAATGCTTCTGCGAGCGCCGATTGGTCCATATCGAGCGTCACGCGGAGGTTCAATCCGTTGTATTCATTGGTCTTTTCGCTCTCCAGCACAGCCAAGCCCGTAATTTTCTCGTCCGCGAGCTGAACATTGATCCGCCCACGGTCGAAGGGGCGCTGCGGGGCAGTCCCCAGCAGCTTGTCCATCGCCCGTTCCGCCACATTGGCGCTCGCGCCGGAGAGGAACTTGTCGGATTGGAGCAGCTCCTCGACGAGACTGCGATTTAGACTCGCGCCGCCCGGCGCTTCCGCTTCGAAGGTAAATGCAGTCAGTCCCTCTAAACCATACTCGGCGCTGATCGACCCGCGCGCCGTTCCGGTGAGTTGCGTCTTCGGGGGTTTCACCTCGTCGGAAAAGATAGCGAGGTCGACGTTTTCAAAACTTCCGCTCAGGGCAATCGGGAAATTCTCCTTCAGCACACCGACGTCGACGTCCGCACGTGCCGTGCCGCGAAAAAGATCGCCCTTGGCCTGTTGGATTCGCATCAGCTCGCCGTCGAAAAGCACGGGACCGGAGACTTCAGTGACCGATCCGCCCGCAACCGTGATCTTTCCCGCGCGCGCCTGGCCCGTTCCGCGCAGGCCGCCCTCGTAGGTCCCGGCGCCTGCGAACTCGATGGCCTCGGCCGATCCGGCGTGCCCCTCGAGTTCCATTTTCGGCGCCGTGACGCGGAAGTCCCAGTCCGCATGTAGTGCGTCGTTTGCGAAGCGAATTTTCGATCGCCCAGCGAAAGCGCCTTGCGCACTGTCGAGCCAATCCATCGCCACGAAGACCTGCAGGTCACTCTCGGACGCCAGTTCGCCCTCGGCCGCGAGCGGCCCGGTGCTGAATTTCGTGTCGCCGAGGCGCAGCGTGGTTCCCTCGCCTATCGCGGCATGCCACCCGGTCAACACGCCCGCGCGGGATTCTCGGTCGTAGGTCGCCGCGCCGGATCCGGTCACCTTCGTGCCGTAGGGCATTTGAAGCTCGCCGTAGTTGAGATTGTCGGATTCGAAAGTGAAATCGGATTGCAGCTTCGGCCCGTCCAGCCGCGCCTTTCCTTCCATTGCGGCGGCGCCGTAGAGGGCCGTGTCGCCGATGATCCGCGCAACGATGCCGAGATCCGCGCCCACGCTGAACGCGCCGCCGCCGCTTTTCGTTTTCGTGTTGTAGTCCCACCCGCTGAGGACCGCAGCGGTCATTCCGTCGGGCGCCTCCGCGCGTATTTCGTCCACAGTCACGCGCCCCTCAGCCTGGGCGTAGCGCAGCGATCCTTTCGCGGTAATTTCGTCCAACTCGAGCGTGTCATAGACAAACTTCTTGAACTTTAACTCCGGGCGAATCTCGAGCGGGGCGTCCTTGCCCGTCGCTTCCGCATGGATCGTGCCTTCCATCGTGCCGCCGAAGGACGCCGCCGCTTCCTTTCCTGCGAGGAGTTGGACCCATGGCGCGATCTTCACTTCTTCGATCACCGCCTCTGCAAGATAGTGCTCCTCGCTTTCATAACGTGCCGAGGCGCGGACCCGGCGATCCCCAAGCCGTGCCTCCGCGGTACCCTCGATACCCTGAGTTCCGTCGCGCGTGCCCTTCGCTTGCACCGCCCATGCGATTGGCGCGGCCTCCGCTCCGCCGCCTTTGGACTCCGCGTGCGCATTGACCTCGTAGGCGTTCTTCGTCCACTTCAACGCGGCGTCGGTGGTGAAGGACTCGAAGTCGAGCCCGCTCAGGCCCTCGCGGAACGCGACAGGGAGTGCGTCCACGAACTGCGTCCGCGACCATTTCGATATGTCGATCGAGGCCTCGCCTTCGTCCGCGTTGCCGCGCACCGTTGCGCGCGCGCTTTGGCCTTGCGCGAAGGCCACGGTCGCCTCGGCGCTCAGGGTGTCGGTTTGTTCGGCGCTGAGTGCGATGCTGATCGCCTCGCGGTAGAGGGGCTCCGCCGCGCCGGGCAGGCCAGGTGCATACACCCACGCGGCAGCCGTCACCTGCGCGGCGGTCGTCTCCCCCAGCGAAATACGCCCCGTCGCCGACTCGAGCGTGAACTCGGAGAAGCGGAGGGGCGCGTCGATCGCGTTGAGAAAGGCCGGCACGCCATCCCCCTTCAGCGAGGCTTCGTCCACCTTGATCTGGAGATGCGCGTCATCCCCCGTGAGCGGACCCTGCACCTCGAAGGACACGCGGAATAGACCAGGCTCCTCCACCACCTGATGCCAGCTCAGGTCCCCGTCTTCGTAACGTCCCGCGCCCTTGAGCGCGATCTCATTCAGCCTCAGGTGGACGTCCCCGGAATCCAACACGAATCGATCCGACTGGACGCTCGTGGTGAATGCCACCGATTCTGTATTTGTTAGGTCGACCTCGACGCCAAATTCATCTAACAGGAGAAAGGTCTCGTCGGCCCGGTGCATGCGAATGGCGAGCCCCTCTATCTTGATGTTTTTCGGGATGAACGCGGGATCGGATTTTTGTTCGGGATCGGGTCTTAGAAACGGCAACTCGCGCAGTGCCGGGTCGTCGGGATCAAAATCGACGAGGACGATGCCCGCACGCACCTTATCTACTTTTCGGCCGCTCGCCAATAGGTGATATTTCGCCTGAATGCCGAAGGCCGAAATCAGCGGCTGGCGCGCTTTCTGTGCTGCGGAATTCGGGAAGAGATACACGCTCGTGATACGCAGATCCGGAAGCGCACGGCCCCACTCGACTTCCGCGATCATGCCGAAGTTGCGCTGGATGGCCCACTCGACCGCCCACTGTTGCGGCAGGCCGGAGAGCGCGGAGGCGATGGCCACCGCGAGCAACAACGCACAGATCACCAGCCCGCGCCGGAGTCGCTTTCGCTTTGGTGTAGTCTCCGGTTTCTCCATGGCGATGTGGAATTCTCCGACGCGCAACTATTCGCCGACCACTTCGATTGAAATTCTTCCAATGACCGGCAGCAGACGGACTTGTTCGACGAGATCGCCTTCCGATAATTTGATATGGGTCGCATCGGCGTACACTTGATCGAAGGTCGGATCGACGTCCATCCACTCGCCGACCCAGACCTTGGCCCATTGGTGAAAATAGAAGCCCGGCTGCGGCGCGTCTGCATAGATCAATCCAGCCACTTCTCGCGCGGGCACGCCCGCTGCCCGCGCGAGACCGACAAAGAGTATGCTGTGCTCCGTGCAATCGCCTTCCAGGCTGTCGAGCACCTCAAGCGAATTCGACAGGCGCGCCGAGAAGGTCGCTTGCATGTTGTCGGACACCCATTCGACGAGTTTCTCCACCACCTTGAGCGCGTCCGTCTCGTCGCCGACAATCTCGCGTGCCTTGGCCACCATGCGCGGATCGCCGCTCTGCACGTACATTGTCGGCTTCGTCCATTCGGCGGCCTCGCCCGTCGTCACCGGTACGTCCACGGGATCCGCGGGCGCCGTGGCCTTGCGCCCCTCGAAGAGCCAGCCGTCGCCGTCCGCCGTAAAGGTCTGGCCGGCGTCGTTGAACAACTGGTCGCTGCCGAGCGGCCCGCGAATGCGCAGGTCCAGGGTCTTGCGTTCGCGCGGATCGCGGATGGGCGCCTTGAGCATCGCGGCATTCGACACGATCGTGTCGTTTTGATACTGGACGTCTTTCGCCACCGCCTCCGCTTCGAGGCGCATCGTGATCATGCCGCCGGCAATGCGGTCCTCGAGCAGATCGCCGGTCTCGGAGATGAACGAAACCGATTCCATACCGATCGGCCGCAGGGTCGTCTTTACGGAGTACACCTTCGTGGTCACGCCATCGAGCACGCGCTCTTCGACGCCGAGGACTTCGCTGTCAGCTTGGAGCTCCTGCTGGAACATCGGCTCGAAGAGGTAATAGGAAAATTTCTCGCCCTTGGACGGCCCGCGCCGGATCATCTCGGCCGACTTGATGGCGTCGGCCAGCGTCTCGCGCGGTTTTGGAAACTGCGTCACCGTACTGCGCCCGCCGACCGTCGAGCGCAGCTCGAGGCCCGTGTCGTTGACGCGCGCGTCGAACTCGCTCGTGCCGGCAGGATCGTCGACCCGCTCTTCCACGGTAAGCAATGCGCCCTCCGCCGAATATCGCCGCGTCGT
>VFKU01000139.1 GCA_009885415.1 Rhodothermota bacterium | reverse complement strand
TCGACCCTTGCGGTGTTCATTGGCGAAGCAGGGAGAGCGGAGGGCCCCGGCCGATCCGCGTTTTTGATTTCGCCCCGGTCGTGTGTTATCCATTTGCACCATCCTTTGGCATTCCCGTCCGCCGGCAGTGAAGGGGCGCATGAAAATACATCCCACGGCCATCGTCCATCCCGAGGCGCAACTCGCCGAGGGGGTGGAAGTCCAGCCTTACAGCATCATCGGGCCACACGTGCGCATCGGCGCTGGTACCGTCGTCGGCCCGCACTGCGTGATCGACGGCGACACAATCATCGGCGAGGACAACCGCATCTCCGCGACCGCGCAGATCGGCATCCGCACACAGGACCTCAAGCACAACCCGGATTTGCCCGGCCAGGTGCGCATCGGACACCGGAACACGATCCGCGAGTTCGTCACGATTTCGACGAGCACCATGCAGTCCGCCGACCAAGTCGATCGCGTGACCTCGCTGGGCGACGACAACCTGCTGATGTGCTACGTGCACGTCGGGCACGACTGCCACATCGGCAACCACTGCATCATTGCGAACTCCGTCGGCATCAGCGGGCACATCGAAGTCGGAGACTACGCCAACATCGCCGGGGTGGCTGCGCTGCACCAGGAGGTTCGCGTGGGCCCCTATGCCTTCGTGGGCGGGATGTCCCGCGTGGTGATGGACTGCGCGCCCTACATGATTACCGGCGGCATCCCGATTCGCTGCAGCTCGCCGAACACCATCGGCCTGGAGCGGCGCGGCTTCTCGCCGGAAGCGCGGGCACGGGTGAAAGAAATCCACCGCATCATGTTTCGCTCGAAGTTGAACACGACGCAGGCCCTCGCGGAGATCGAGCGCTCGGTCAACGATTCGCCGGAGCGGCAGTGCTTCATCGACTTTGTGCGCGGGTCCATCCGCGGCATCACCAAGTGAATTCCCCGCGGGGCGGATGTCCCGCGGCCCAGACCTAAAGCGCTGCGGAATTTCCCTCATGAAAATCGTAAAAGTGGGTGTTGTCGGCGTCGGCCACCTGGGCTACCACCATGCGCGGCTCTACGCCGCGATGCCGGGGGCGGAACTCGTCGGCGTGACGGATCCGCGCGAAGACCGCGGGCGCGAAATCGCCAATGAATTCAAGACTACTTATGTCAAAAGCGCCCGCGCGCTTGTCGATGCCGGGGCCGAGGCGGTCTCGGTCGCGGCGCCGACTTCGGTGCACCATGCGCTGGTGATGGAGCTGCTGGAATTGGGTGTCGATATCCTCGTGGAAAAGCCGATTGCGCGCTCCGTGGACGAGGCGCGTGCGATGGTGGAGGCGGCCTCGCGCGTTGGCCGCCTGCTCCAGGTGGGCCACGTCGAACGCTACAACGGCGCGGTCATCGCGCTGGTGAATTCCGTGAAACGGCCTCACTTCATCGAATGCCACCGGCTCAGCCCCTTCCCTGGCCGGGGAGACGATGTCAGCGTCGTCCTCGATTTGATGATTCACGATCTCGATGTCGTCCTCGCCCTGACGCGCTCGCCCGTGGTGTCGATCGACGCCGTCGGCGTCGCGGTGTTCTCCGAGGAGGAAGACATTGCGAATGTGCGGCTGCGCTTCGCGTCGGGCTGCGTGGCGAACATTACCGCCAGCCGCATCTCGCCCGAGCGTATGCGGAAGATTCGGATTTTTGAGGACGACGCCTACGTCTCGACGGACTATTCTCAGAAAGAACTGATCGTCTATCGGAAGAAACCTGGGGCGCTGCCCGCGGGGACCTCGCCGATGGAGTGGATCACGGTCGAGCCGCAGGAGGTCTCGCAGGACGAGCCGCTGCACCTCGAGCTGGCCTCTTTCATCGACTGCGTGCGGACGCGGCAACGGCCGATCGTGTCCGGCGAAGACGGCCTGCGCGCGCTCGAACTCGCCCACGACGTCCTGCGGCACATGCGGGCGCAACGCCCATGAGGGTCTTCCTTTGCGCCGGAGAGGCCTCGGGAGACACCTACGGCGCCAACCTCATCCGTGAGCTGCGGGCGCTGGAGCCTAGTGTGGAATGCGAAGGTTTGGGCGGGGTCCGAATGCAACAAGCGGGCATGATATTAAGGGAAGATCTCGCGAGCCGCGGAATTATGGGCTTCGTTGAAGTCGTGCGGTCGTTGGGTTTCATCCGCGGAGTGTTCCGCCGGACCCTCGATCGGCTGCGCGAATCGCCGCCGGCCGCGCTCGTGCTGATCGACTACCCCGGGTTTAACCTGCGGCTGGCGGAACGCGCGCAGGGGCTGGGCATCCCGGTGGTTTATTACATCAGCCCGCAGGTGTGGGCGTGGAAAAAAGGCCGGGTGAACGCGATCCGGCGTTGCGTCAGGAAGATGCTCGTGATACTGCCTTTTGAGAAAGCGATCTACGACGAAGCGGGGGTGCCGTGTGCGTACGTGGGCCATCCTCTCCTCGATCACCTTGAGGGGATCGCGCTCGCGGAGACCTACACGCAGGGCCTGGTTATCGGCCTTCTGCCGGGAAGCCGCGCACAGGAAATCGAGCGCATCCTCCCCGTCATGCTCGAAGTGGCACGCGGCATCCGCGCCCAACATCCCGCCGCGCGCTTCGTCGCGCCCTGCGTCGACGAGGCGCGGGCCGGGCAAATCCGCGGGCTTGCCGGCGATTTTCCGATCGAGACGGCGCCGGGCGGGATGTATGACGTGTTGCATGGCGCGCGCTTCTGTCTGGTCGCTTCGGGGACAGCCACGGTCGAGACGGCGCTGTTCCACGTGCCGATGGTCGTCATGTATCGGACGGCGACGCCGACCTATTGGCTGGCGCGGTGGTTCGTCGGGCGGCGGCTCAAGGCGATCGCGATGGTCAATATTCTCGCCGGACGCCACATCGTGCCCGAATACATCCAGCATGCCGCACGGCCTGCGAGGATTCTCGTGGATGCACTCGAATTGATCGCGGACACTCCGCGCAGGAAACAGATGATCGCCGAGCTCCAGGCCATTCGCGCGATGCTCAAGACCGGTGCGTCGCGGGCCGCCGCGCGTGAAGTGCTTGCGGTGGCGCGGGAGGCGGCGCATGTTGGATGAAGCGGGAGGAGAAAGGCGGGGTTGCGG
>VFKU01000878.1 GCA_009885415.1 Rhodothermota bacterium | reverse complement strand
GGTCCAGCCGTGGATGCGGACGAATACGGTCGGAATCCATGCGGAGCCGGCGTAGCCCACGAAGGACATGAATGAAAATCCGACGGTGTGACAGGTAAAGGTCTGCCAGTTCGCGCGGATGTAGCGCATGACTTCGGAGAAGGGAATTCCCTTGCTCGGATCCTGCGTTGCCGCCTTGTGAAGTCCGCGGCGCGCGGGCTCGCGCACAGTGGCGAGCATGAGGGTGAAGAGGATGCCTGGCAGGCCGATCGCGAAGAAGACCATTTGCCACGGACGCACGGTGCCTATCACGGCGAGCTCGAAGGCTTCGTGTTTGGTCGCCCATTCCACGATCAAACCGCCTACGAGAAAGGCCATGCCGGAGCCGATGTAGATCCCCGCGCCGTAGACGCTGATGGCGAGCGCGAGGCGGCCCGGGCGGAAATAGTCGGCGATCATGGAGTAGGCGCTGGGCGAAAGCGTCGCCTCGCCGACGCCCACGCCGATACGGAAAAGGACGAGGTGCGTGAAAGTCTTGGCGATGCCGCAGCCGGCGGACATGAAGCTCCACAGGAAGAGACCGACGGCGATGAGTCCGCGCCGGCTCTTATTGTCGGCCATGCGTCCGAGGGGAATTCCGAAGAGCGTGTAGAAAATTGCGAAGGTGGTGCCGTAAAGGTAGCCGATGTATTCGTCGGAAATGTTGAGGTCTTTCTTGATGGGTCCGACGAGCAAGGAGAGAATCTGTCGATCGATGAAGGAGAAGATGTAGACGATCATCAAGATCGCGACGACGTACCACGCGTAGCGTTCGGAGGGATAGGGCGCTTCCTTGGGATTTGCGCTCGTCGCCGGGTCCGCCGCCTTTTTGTCCACCGCCATGTCGCTTTCCTCCGCCCTTGGGTCGAAAGCGGCCAGCATGGAGAATCACCGGGTCAATTGCAAACCCCGACAAGGCGGTCGCATGCGTCAGTGGGGCGGGGCGTCGAGCCTGGCTTGTAATGCGAGCGCCTGCTCATATGTGGGGTCCCGGCGGAGGGCTTCGGCGCAGATGCGGTGCGCGTCGGCGGCATGGCCGAGTGAGTAGTGGGCCGCTGCGAGGTTCGTCAACACTACGGCGTCGTCCGGCGC
>VFKU01000289.1 GCA_009885415.1 Rhodothermota bacterium | reverse complement strand
GAGCCGAGCGTGTTCATCTCGCGCTGCATTTCCTGCGAGAGGAAGTTCAGCTTGCGCCCGGCCGGTTCTTCGCCGCGGATCATTTCTTCGGCGTGGTCGAGGTGACTCTTGAGGCGGACCACCTCTTCAGTCACGTCGCCGCGCTCGGCCGCCAGCGCGACCTCCATCGCAAGCCGGTCCTGCGCCAGATCGGAGTTGATCGCCAGTTCCTGAATCCGCGCGCGCAAGCGCTCCGTGTAAAGCTCGTTCAACTGCGGCAGACGCGCCTCGGCGGCCCCGAGCGATTGGCGGATCAGCCCCAGCCGTTCGAGCAAATCCTTCGCCAGCGCCCGGCCCTCGTTCGCGCGCATCGCGTCGAGACTGTCCAGCGCCTCGCCCACCAGCGCGCAAAGAAACGCGCGAAGGGCATCCAGGTCCTCGGTATCCCCCTCGGCGACGAAAATATTGGCCTGGCCCGCAATCATGTCCAGCGTCACCGGCTCCTTCGAACCGATCAGCTCCGCGAGTTCCCGCGCGCGCTCTATATATTGCTGCGCCAGCGCGCGATCGAGACGCAGCCGTTGGGCCGAGCCATCGGCCCGCTTGCGGCTGATCGAGACGTTGAGCTTTCCCCGCGAGACGCGCTCGCGCAAGAGTTCGCGCAGCGCGATATCCGCGGCCGCCCACTCGCCCGGCAGGCGCAGTGATACGTCGAGGAAACGGTGGTTCACCGCGCTGAGCTCGACCGTGACGGCGTCGCCGCGGTGCTCGCGCGCGGCCTTGCCGAATCCGGTCATGCTACGAATCACGTCTGCGCCTCCGCGGTGGCAATAGGCGCGTACTATAGCCGCCGCGTGGAAGGGGCGGCAAGCGGCGGGTGTGGGTTTGGCGGCGGCCGATGTGTCAGGATGGTGAGCGGTATTGAAGGAGAACGGGCATGAGGCGGGCGAGTTTCGTGGTGGTGCTGCTGCTGGTGACCGGGTGCCAGACGGTGTATTACGGCGCGATGGATAAGATCGGCCATCCGAAGCGGCAGATTCTCGTCGACCGAGTCGAGGCGGCGCGCGACGATCAGGAAGCGGCCAAGGTCCAGTTCAAATCCGCGCTCGAAGAATTCACGGCGGCGACCGGATTCAAGGGCGGTAAATTGCAAGAGGCCTACGACACACTGAGTGCCGCGTACGAGCGCAGCAAATCGAAGGCCGACGACGTGCACACCAGTATTTTGAAGGTGGACAACGTCGCGCAGGCGCTGTTCCAGGAGTGGCAAGCGGAACTGGATCAATACAAGAACGAGTCGTTGCGCCGCGAGAGTGCGGAAAAACTCACGCAGACACGGAATCGCTACGCGCAACTGATCAGCGCGATGAAGCGCGTCGAGTCGCGCATCGCGCCCGTGCTCGATACCTTCCACGACCAGGTGCTCTTCCTCAAACACAATCTAAACGCCCAAGCCATCGCCTCCCTCCAAGGCCAGCTCAACGGCATCGAGACCGATGTCGGCGCGCTGATCAAGGAAATGGAAACCTCCATCGCCGAGGCGAACCGCTTCATCGGGGAGAT
>VFKU01000775.1 GCA_009885415.1 Rhodothermota bacterium | reverse complement strand
GCCGCGGCGAAGTGTTCGGATTGCCTCCTTGCCGCCTTCCGTGGCGCCCTGGGCCAGTCTTTGAAGCGCGTCGCCGCGGCGCAGTTCCAGAAACCATTCCACGCCATTTCCGCAACCGGTATTCACGTCCATCACTCTCGATTCGACGCGAACCGCGCCCGCCAGGGGACTGCGCCAGCCCACGGCGACATCCAAGGTCGGCGAGGGATGAACGTGGATGCCATACGGCTTCAGAACGCCATAGAAATCCAACGGCTGGTCAGAGGAATTTGAGATCAGACTCGGCGTTTCGCTTGAACCCCAGCCGTTGACGGAATCATGGCCGCCGGGTTTGAGCAACTGCGCACCCAAGAGGTCCATCTTGAAGGGTGCCGCTGGACCGAGTCCGAGATAATCCAGCCAGGCCGTCAACACCTCCAGCTCTACCCCGTACCGGCGAGAAAGATCCGCCACGTCCGGAGCGGTGGAAGTGTTACTCACTTCAGCCGCCACGCTCAGGCATTGGGCCGCGGCACCAAGAATCCTTTCGCGGCGATCCATTATCTTGCGAATGAATTCCGGTACGTCGCGCAGAAGCAGATCGGGCTGCCCGGGAGTCACGAGTTTTGGCTGACGCCAGATTACAAAATCATTTGTATTGCCATCGCCCGCTTCGCCGGCCGCCAGATAGACGACGACTTCGTTACCGCTGGTCGGCGCGGCAAGTTTCAGGCGCACTTCCTGTTTTGAACTCAATGGAGAGACCGGATCCATCCACGCCTTTGGCCCGCCGGCCTTGCCAAGGAAACCCACGGCGCTGAACTTCCAAAGGACGTTTTGCCATTGAGCAATGTCGGCTGCGAGTGAGGCGGCATCCGCGGGCGTGGCAGTGCGCCAACGAGCACGCAGCGGGTCGAGCAGAAGTGAGGGCTCGTTGCTGGTGAGCAAATTCAAGAGCGTAGCTAGATACTTTGGACTGAGTCCGCGCTCGCGGGCGATGAGCTCGACATCGTTGGGATTGGCTCGCAGCTCCAGAGTGGCCGCAAGATATTTTTCCAGCGGCAACCGCCCGCCTCTGCTTTTGTCCAGCTCTATTCCCTGCTGGGTCACCGTTTCCGCCCCGCCGGCTTCCGTGAAGTCGGCATAGAAACCGCGAATCTCCGCGAGAATTTCTTCCGTCCAATCACGCCGCGATGTTCCGGACGAAAAGCGCAGGCCGTCCGGCAACAAAACCGCGTGATTGGAGACGTCCTTGCCGGCATCGAGATACTTGGCGATCAGCGCCGGTGACATGACCAGCGCATTGCCCGTGTTCATGAACCCTTCGCCCGCTGCGCTGTCGGCCGGAAACTCCTTGACCGGATCCAGCGACTCCACAGCCGTAAGGTCACGCACCGTGAAGGTGTATTCCGCATTGTTCAGCCGCCGGAGCACAACCGGACCCGGATCGCCCGCATTCGCCAATGCCGCTTCCTCAAAAGCACGATTGACCCAATCGATCAATTGC
>VFKU01000271.1 GCA_009885415.1 Rhodothermota bacterium | reverse complement strand
TATGGTCGAGGAGGGCGTGCTCGATGGCGTCGATGCGGCCTTCGGCCTGCATGGGTGGCCGTGGCTGCCCGCGGGGCAAGTCGCGGTGAAGCACGGCGCCGCGATGGCCAGCGCGGATTTTTTTCGCATCACGATCGAGGGAAAAGGCACGCACGCGGCCGATCCCGCCTCGGGCGTGGATCCCATCGTCGTCGCGGCGCATGTCGTCACTGCGCTTCAGAATCTGGTGAGCCGCGAAGTGAACCCTTGGGATGCGGCGGTGGTGACGGTGGCCAGAATCGAATCGGGCTTTGCGTGGAACGTGATCCCCGAGCGTGCCGTGCTCGAGGGTACCTTTCGCGCGCTGAGCGACGCGGTGCGCGATCAGTTGCTGCTCGCGATTCCGCGCATCGCGGCGCACACCGCGATGGCGCATCGTGCGAAGGCGATCACTGATTTCCCCGGCGAGCCGTACCCGTGTCTGCACAACGACCCGGAGATGAGCTTGTTCGCCGCGCGCATCGTGCGCGAGGCCTTCGGGCCCGAGGCGCTCGTTGAGCCGCGCTACCCGACGATGGGCGCGGAAGACTTCGCCTTCTACTTGCAGAAAGTGCCGGGCGCGTATTTGTGGCTGGGCGTGAACCCGAGTTCGAGCGAGCCGTATCCGCCGCTGCACAGCCCGCGCTACGACTTCAACGACGCCGCGCTGCCCACCGGGATCGAAGTGATGGCCCGGCTCGCGATCGATTTTCTGTCGCCGCGCTAAGCGGCCGGAACTTCGGCCGGAGCGTTTGTCGCGGGCGCATCGTTCCCGCCACCGAGTTCGGATTTGATCGATTCGTAGACCGAGCTGCCGAGCCCCCTGAGCGTCAGCACGTCCTTCAAGACGGTGCGCAAGAAGATGGCGGTCGCTTTCGCTGCGTTCACCGGCTTGCCGCTGTCGAGATCGTGGATCTCGATTTTCGACATCGAGATCGGCACGCTGGCGCCGGGCAAGAGGCTCGTGCTCAGGTGCAGCTTTCCGCCCTCGCAGCGCAGCGTCTCGACCCGGAATGAAAGATGGCCCGGCGCGTCGGCGAGTTGTTTCGCGAGCGCGCCGAGATTGGTCCCGCGGCCCGTCTCGTGTCGAGAATAAATCTCCGCGCCTTGCAGGTCGAGCAATTCGACGACGGGCTCGCGCGAGATCAGCGACTTCGGGGAAATCACCGCGTAAATTTGGGCGCAGGTGAGCGCGTCTCCTTCTTGGAATCCAGGAGGATTGCCGAGCCGGAATTTTTGCAGGACGATCGCATGGCGGCGGACGCTCAGGCGCACCCCGCTGATTTCGGCCTTCGCGCCGAAGGCTTCCGTCATCACCGCGCCGACGCGGTGGCTGAGAAAATCCTGGGCTTGCGTGAACACGAGCAGCGCCGCGACGCCGATCAGAATCAGCACCAGGCCGATGCCGGTCAGGACGAACTTGAAGACGCCGGTCATGGGCGGGCGGTTACTGCGTGAGCCGGGAAAGTTCGCGCAGCTTGCCGAAAAGGCCGGACCAGCTCAGGCCGCCGGCTTCTTGCGGCGGGACGGGCTGGTTCGAAAGCGAGGGCGCGGCGGCCCACTCGAAGTGAAAGATCGAGTTGAAGCCGTCGAGGGTGAGGCGCAGGCCCGTGACGCCGAGCGGCAGGGTCGGCGTGCCGGAGAGCACGTCGGTCTTTGGGAAGACGACGATGTTGGTGCGGCCGTAGCGTTTGAGCGCGCCTTCTTGTTGGTCGCGCGCGGTCGCGCCGAGGACGCGTTGCACCGGCCAGACGCGGGTGCCGTCGGGCAGCGTCAGGTAGACGTCCACCGAGCGCAGTCCGACGACGTCGTAGGCGATGCTCGAATCCGGAAAGGCGGAATCGAGATCCAACTCGACGACGTAGTAGTTTTTTGCCACGAGTTCCGCGTCGGCCGCGAGGGTCTCGCTGATCGGCGTACCGGATTTTTTCTCGATGTTGAGTTTCGTCGTCGCGACGGCGTCCGATACCCACACCGCGTAAGACCCCGGCGCGAAGAGATTGGGGTAGCGGCCGGAATCGAGGTGGAGCGGAGAGAGCGCGGCGATGGGGACGAAGTCCTGCGCGATCATCGGTGCTGTCGCCGCGGTGGGATCGGGCTTGGGCGTCGTTTTGCAGGCGGACAGCGTGATCACGGCGAGTCCGGCGAAGAGAAAGGTCGTGCGGCGCGCGGCGAACATCGGAATTCCCCCTCGATCTGATCCAGCGCCGTGCGTTCCGGCGCGCTGTTGCGCCCATGCTATCAGGGTGCTCGAAGTCCACGCACATTTTTGAACGGTGCGGCGCGAATGGTCGCGGAGTTTTGACAATTTTGGACGCTGCCATCGCTCGCCTCGCCCGCGATCCGTCGAAAACCCTTTGCGGAATGGGTGTTTCCAAAGGTTGGCACAGCCGTTGCTCTTGTCGCCGTGGGGAAAGAATAAGACACGAGATAGCGGAACAGCCCCTCGACCAAGGGGCGCGGAAGGGGAGAAGATATGAGCCAGGGAACAGTGATTCGCACGCAGTCGCCGATCTTGGCGTGGGGCCTCAGGACCTTTTGCCGGATGCAGGTCCGCGCGGTTTATTCGACGCCGGTCATGCCGCTCTTGGGCGCCATGATGTATTCGAAGTGTTGGGTGCTCGTCGCGAACGCGCCGATCAACACGCCACTCGCGCACCTGTAACGAATTTCCTCGGGGGAGGAGCGCCGTCCATCTCGGCAGATTTGGTCGGCGAAATCACGCTGGACGCCGCCGTGAGGCACCGTCCGGCGTGATTTACTTTCTTTTTGGGAAAAAAGAAAGTAAGCAAAGAAAAACCGTTGTTGAAATACCTACAGCTCGGGCCACACTGAACTGCCGCCACGGATTTGACGGATTGGACGGATCTGGATCTCGGGTTTCATCAAACCGTCCGGCAGGACCTTTTGGCTCCACCTTTTCTTTTTCTAAAGAAAAGGTGGGTGTGATTCCTCCTTTGTCGAGTGCTCCTATATATATGTTGAGTCGGTTGCACTAAGGACGCGGATCGGGAGGTGTGGAGCTGCACCAATGGCAGTTGCTAGACAAGGGTAAAACTGTTGACGAAGGTGCGATGGGGGAATTCCAGATCGCAACACAGAGACACAGAGGACACGGAGAGGGACAGGGGAGATGGATTACGCTTGGGGCGTCGGGAAGATGGCGCATTCGCCGCGTGCGGCGAAGAGTTCTCCGAAGGCGATTTTCCCGAAGAATTTCTTGCGGTAGGGGAGGTAAACCTCGACGGTGTCGCCTTCGACGTGCTCAAGGCGAACGCAGATGGCGTCGGTCTTCTGGTCGGAGCCGGGCGGAATGGTGCGGACGTCGAGACAGATACCGCTAGCCTTGATCTCGCCGCGGGTCGCCTCGGCGCGCAGGGCCTGGACCATGAAATCGAGCACTTCCTGGGTGGACGCGCCGTCGTCGAGCTGCACGCCGACCGCGACGATTTCGCCGTCCGTCTTCATCATGGCGGCGAAGGGATGAAACTCGCCGTTTTCCGCGAGCATCTGTTTCGCGAAGGGGAGCAGCCAGTTTACGAGCGGGTCGAAGTCAGGGTGTGCCATCGCCGATACACTACCACAGCCGAACTTTCCTTCCGGAAGAAAGTTCGCAAAGAAAGACCGATGTTTGAAGAGCGAGATTACTTCGTCGCGATAGGGCCGCTCCTCGCAATGACGACATGGGCGGGCCGCCCATGCTACGAGGCGCTGTTACGACACCTTGACGAGCTGCTTGCCCTTATTCTCGCCTTTGAGCATTCGGATGAAGGCTTTGGGGGTGTTTTCTAGGCCTTCGAGGATGTCTTCGCGGTATTTTAGTTTGCCTTCTTTTAGCCATTGGCCCATTTCTTTGATGGCGGCGGGCCATTGGGGCATGAAGCGGGAGACGATGAAGCCTTCGGCTCTTGCTTGGCGGATGAGGAGGGTGGCGTAGGTGGAGCGGGGGCCTAGGTCGGGCTTTTCTAGGTTGTATTGCGAGATGATGCCGCAGAGGCTGACGCGGGCGAAGGGGGCGAGGTTGGCGAAGACGGCGTCGGTCATTTCGCCGCCGACGTTGTCGAAGTAGCAGTCGACGCCTTTGGGGCAGAGCTCGCGGATTTTCGCGGCGAAGTTTTTTTCGGTCTTGTAGTTGAAGGCGGCGTCGTAGCCGCATTCCTTGAGGAGGTAGTCGACTTTTTCGTCGGTGCCGGCGCTGCCGACGGCGCGGCAGCCTTTAATCTTGGCGATTTGTCCGACGATGGCGCCGACGGCTCCCGCGGCGCCGGAGACGTAGACGGTCTCGCCGGCCTTGGGTTTGCAGATGTCGAGCAGGCCGAAGTAGGCGGTCATGCCGGGCATGCCGAGGATGCCGAGAGCGGTGGAGATGGGGGCGAGGCGCGGGTCGAGCTTTTGGACGTCGCGGCCGTCGCTGACGTGGTGGTCCTGCCAGCCCCACATGCCGAGGACGGCCTGGCCCTTGGGGAAGTCGGGGTTGTTCGATTCGGTGACCTCGCCGACGGCGCCGCCGGCGATGGGCTTGCCGATTTCGAAGGGGTCGACGTAGCTCTTGACGCCGGTCATGCGGCCGCGCATGTAGGGGTCGACCGTGAGGAATTTGGTGCGGATGACGAATTGGTTGGGGCCGGCCTTCGGATCGGAGAGGTTGATGACTTTGAAGTCGGAATCCTTCGGGAATCCGACGGGGTGTGCGGCGAGGGCGATGGCGCGGTTGGTGGGCATGGGTGGGGAGTCTCCGTTGTTGAGAAAAGGGGATTGTCTCAGTCGGGCGGCGTCGGGTCAAGGTTGGGCTGTCGGTGTGCGAGATTGCTTCGTCGCAACCGCGCTCCTCGCAATGACAAGTGTGGCGGGGCGGGTCAAGGTTGCCGGAAGAAAGACGCGTATATATAGTGAGGCGCGCATAGAGGTACGTGCCGATCGCGACAGGGCAGGGGAATCGGATGGCGAGCGTTACGCTGAGTAAAGTGTCGAAAGTCTTCGCGGGCGATGTTGTTGCCGTGAAGGACTTTTCGATGGAGATCCGCGACGGGGAGTTTGTCGTGTTGGTGGGGCCGTCGGGCTGCGGGAAGTCGACGACGCTGCGGATGATCGCGGGGCTCGAGGAGATGTCGGGCGGGGAAATCCGGATCGGCGAGCGGGTGGTGAACGAGGTCGAGCCGAAGGACCGCGATATTGCGATGGTCTTTCAGAATTACGCGCTGTATCCGCACATGACGGTGTACAAGAATATGGCCTTTGGGCTGAAGCTGCGCAAGATGCCGCGCAAGGAAATCGACGCGAAAGTGCGCGAGACGGCGCGGACGCTGGGGATTGAGGAATTGCTCGGGCGCAAGCCCAAGGCGCTCTCGGGCGGGCAACGGCAGCGCGTGGCGGTGGGGCGCGCGATCGTGCGCGATCCGAAGGTGTTTTTGTTCGACGAGCCGCTGTCGAATTTGGATGCGATGTTGCGCGTGCAGATGCGCGGCGAGATCGGCAAGCTGCACAAGCGGCTGGGCACGACGATGATCTACGTCACGCACGATCAGGTCGAGGCGATGACGATGGGGGACCGGATCGTGGTCATGCTCGGCGGCGAGATTCAGCAGATATCGACGCCGATGGAGTTGTACAACAAACCGAAGAACAAGTTTGTCGCGGGATTCATCGGGACGCCGCCGATGAATTTCCTTGAGGGCGAGTTGCAGGGGCAGCACGGCACGCTGAGTTTTGTCGCGGGCGAAGGGCGCATCCAGCTCGAAGTCGACGCGCGGCACCACGCGGCGCTGGGGCGGTATCAGGGCAAGCACGTTACGCTTGGGCTGCGGCCGGAGGCTTTCCTGGAGAATCGGGCGCAGCAGGGCGTACCGGGGAAGAGCCTCGAAGCACTCGTGACATTGGTCGAGCCGCTTGGGCCGGAGACTTTCTTGTATCTCGACGCGGCGGGCCAGCCGCTGACCGCGCGCGTGCCGGGCGAGGTCTTGCCGAGGGTGCAGTCGGCGCACGTGCTTGACGTCGATATGTCCCGCGCGCACTACTTCGATCCGATCACCGAGGTGGCGATAGTCTAGTCCTGAAGACTTCTACTGTGGGGATTGGTGCGTATGTCAAAAACACCGAAGACGAGATATGCCAAGAGTGGCGATATCAGTATCGCGTATCAGGTGATCGGCGACGGGCCGACGGACGTCATCTATGTGCCGGCGTTTGTCTCGCACGTCGACTTGGAATGGGAAGATCCCGATTTCGCGGAGTGGATGACGCGACTGAGCGGATTTTGCCGGCTGATTCTTTTCGATAAGCGCGGTACCGGTCTGTCGGACCGGGACGTGGGCGACTCGACACTCGAGGAGCGCATGCATGATTTGCGTGCGGTACTGGACGCGGTTGATTCGCGTCAATGTACAGTCATCGGAAATTGCGAGGGTTGCGCACTGTCGATGCTCTTCGCGGCGACTTTTCCCGAGCGTGTGTCGCGACTGATCTTGTTTGCCCCGACTTACTGCGTCGTCGAAGACGTCGATTTTCCGGCGACCGTCGAACAGCGGCGGAGTTATGCGAAGTTTATCGAAGATATCCGCGCGCACTGGGGCGAGGGTCGGATGTTGCGTTCGCATGCGCCGTCGAAACGGTCCACAGTGGAAGTGGTTGAGCGGATGGGCAGGTGGGAGCGCGCAGCGGCGAGCCCGCGCGCAGCGATCAACTACCTAAAGTGGCAGCTTGAAATGGATGCGCGGCCCGTGGCGAAGATGTTGCGGGTTCCCACGCTGATCATGCATTGCGCCAACGATCGGGTTGTGCCCGTGGGAATGGGTCGATGGCTGGCGGAGAACATTGAGGGTGCCCGCTATATCGAGCTGCCGAGTGATTTCCACTGGCCGTGGTTCGATCCGGGTTCAACAGTGATGGACGCGATCGAGGAATTCGTGACCGGCGAGCGGAGCTACGCCGAGGTCAATCGAATTTTGGCCACGGTGCTTTTTACGGACATTGTGGGATCGACGGAGCGGGCGGCGGCGGTAGGCGATCACCAGTGGCGGAATCTTCTGGATCGGCACCACGCTGTAGTGCGGAAGGAACTGACGCGTTTTCGGGGCCGCGAGATCAATACGACGGGCGACGGGTTTTTCGCGGCCTTCGACGGCCCCGCGCGCGCCGTGCGCTGCGCGACGGCGATCCGGGATGCAGTGAAGCCGCTGGGCATCGAGGTGCGCGCGGGCGTGCACACGGGCGAGTGCGAGCGCGTCGGCGAAGATTTGGCGGGCATCGCCGTGCATACGGGCGCGCGGGTGCTTTCGTGCGCGGGCCCGAGCGAGGTATGGGTCTCGGGCACGGTGCGCGATCTGGTGGCGGGCTCCGGGCTCAATTTCGAAGATCGCGGCACGCGCTCGCTCAAAGGCATTCCCGGCGAGTGGCGGTTGTTTGCCGTTGCATGAGCGCGTATCTTCGAGAGTCAAATCATCTGATCCGGTCCGACATCTGAGGAGCGAGGATTGATTAGTACGCCAGAAACGAAGTACGCGAAGAGCGGAGATATTTACATCGCGTACAAAGTGATCGGCAACGGGCCGACGGACGTCATCTTTGTGCCTGGATTTGTCTCGCACGTCGACTTGGAATGGGAAGATCCCGACTACGCGAAGTGGATGACTCGGCTGAGCGGGTTTTGCCGACTGATTCTCTTCGACAAGCGCGGCACGGGTTTGTCGGACCGCGATGTCGGCGATTCGACGCTCGAGGAACGCATGGACGATCTGCGTGCGGTCCTGGACGCGGTCGGCTCGCGTCAATGTACGGTCATCGCGATGTCCGAGGGCGGGGCCTTGTCGATGTTATTCGCCGCGACTTACCCGGAGCGCGTATCGCGTCTGGTTCTTTTCGGCGTGAGCTATTGCTTGATCGACGATCCCGAGTTTCTGCCGGGCGTCGAACAGCGCAAGTTCTCCGCGATGGCGCTTCAGTACATTTCCACCAATTGGGGCAAGGGCCAAATTTTGCGCGTCGTTGCGCCGTCGTCGATGAAGCTTACGGCTGAATCATTCGAACGAATGGGCAAGTATGAGCGGGCGGCGGCGAGCCCGCGCTCGGCGATGAATCACATTCAGTGGCAGCTTGAAATGGATCTGCGGCCGGTGGCGAGGAGTTTGCGCGTGCCCACGCTGATCATGCATTGCACCGACGACCGGAATGTGCCGGTGGGCGCGAGCCGGTGGCTGGGGGAGAACATCCAAGGCGCGCGATACATCGAATTGCCGGGCGATTACCACTGGCCCTGGTTCGAGCCCGGCTCCGAGGTCTTGGACGAGATTCGGGAATTTGTGACCGGGGAGCGGACCTTCGCCGAGGCGGACCGAATCTTGGCGACGGTGCTCTTTACGGACATTGTGGGATCGACGGAACGGGCGGCCGCCCTGGGCGATCACGACTGGCGGAACCTGTTGGCACGTCACCACGCGGCCGTGCGCAAGGAACTGACGCGTTTTCGGGGCCGCGAGATCAATACGACGGGTGACGGATTTTTGGCAGCCTTCGACGGGCCCGCGCGCGCGGTGCGCTGCGCGACGGCGATCCGCGACGCCGTGAAACCGCTCGGCATCGAGATTCGTGCGGGGGTGCACACTGGCGAGTGCGAGCGCGTCGGCGAGGACTTGGCGGGCATCGCGGTTCACACCGGCGCGCGGGTGCTTTCGTGCGCCGGGCCGAGCGAAGTGTGGGTGTCGGGCACCGTGCGTGATTTGGTCGCCGGCTCCGGTCTCAACTTCGAAGATCGCGGCACACGTCCGCTCAAGGGAATTCCCGGCGAGTGGCGCTTATTCGCGGTCGCCTAGTTCATCGGGCCCGGTCTCTCGTTCTGCATCGTCGACGTAACGGTCACGAGGAGTTTCAGGTTGTATCCTCCGGTCGCGTCTGGACTGCTGGTGATGCAGGCGCGCTCTTCGGGTCGCCGCGTCATGGATTGGTCACGCGTGCCGACAAATTGGGTCTCCGGGGTCGCGGATTGTCATTCGGCGGGGAAACGGCATTTCCTAAGTACTTTTAAGTGAATGAGTTACAGCGTTCGCCGTCCGTGGCACGGACTATGCGCTAAGGCTATCGGTTGCGAACGAGAACGTGTCCTGCGGTCCCCCAGGCCGCGCAGGGTCCCCCAGGCCCAATCGGATACGAACGCTCGCGGCCGGAGACATAGTAGTCCCTTAGCCCCCCTGAGGGACTATCGCCCCCGAGGCGAGAGTGTGGGCCGCATCGCGTCGCCCCCGACGCTATTGCGGCCTTCGCTCTTTTTTCGCGCGCGGCGCAGTCTGTTATCCTCGCGCGAGCATCCGGGGGCCGGCGCTTGACCATCACGTCCAACCAGCCGTTCGCCGAGCGCCGCGTATTGGTATTGGGCGGTCTCGGTTTTATCGGCAGCACGCTGGCGATTCGCTGCGCCGAGGTCGGCGCGCACGTCACCGTGCTCGATTCGCTGATCGACCACGGCGGCGGCAATCCCATCAACCTCGCGGGCTATGAGAACCGCATACGCGTTATCGTCAACGACATCCGCGATTTCATGCTCATTCGGCCGGTCGTGGTCGAGCAGGATTTTATTTTCAATTGCGCGGGGCACACGTCGCACGCGTACTCGATGCGGGATCCGTTCTTGGATATCGACATCAATTGCAAAGGCTCGATGAACATCCTCGAGGCCTTGCGCGGCGCGAAGTCGACCGCGCGCGTCGTCTACGTCGGCACGAGCACGCAGTGCGGACCGATGCGGCACGACCCGATCGATGAGGAACACCCGGAGTATCCGCTCGACATCTACTCCGCGAACAAGATTGCGGCGGAGAAGTACCATTTAATTTATCACCGGGCGCACGGCCTGCGCACGACGGTGGTGCGTCTGGCGAACGTGTATGGGCCGCGCGGCAATATCAAGAGCGCGCAGGGCGGGGTGCTGAATTACTTCATCGGGCTCGCGTTGCAGGGCAAGGATCTGACGATATACGGCGACGGGACGCAGCGGCGAAATGTGCTCTACGTGGACGACTGCGCCGACGCGATTCTCGCCGTCGCCGGGGGAGATGCCGGCCTCGGCCAGACGCTCTTTGCCAGCGGCGACGAAGAGTGTACGATCGCGGAATTCGCCGCGCGGCTCGTGGAGATTCTCGGGCGCGGGACGGTGCGCCATGTGCCTTGGCCGGAGAATTGGGCCTCGATGGACGTGGGTGACGTCTCGGTGTCGAGTGCGCGCTTGCGAGGGCTGATCGACTGGGCGCCGCGCACG
>VFKU01000332.1 GCA_009885415.1 Rhodothermota bacterium | reverse complement strand
TGCGGTAGAGCCCGCCGAGCATCAGCACCTGCCCATGCCGGACCCACACCTGAGTCGTTATGCTGCGCGACACGAACTCAGGGACGGTAATCGCATTGTCGCCTTTGGAAAATTGCTGTCCGGAACTGGATATCTGATCGTCCAACGCGATCACGATGCGCTGTCCCTCTTCCTTCACCGTCGCGCGCACCGCAAGCCGGATGTACGTGTCGTCGTGGGATTCCCATTTGCCGTCGTCGTCGATAATTTCGGGGACAAAGAGGCTTAGGCTGACTCCGGTGTCCTCGAATTCAGTGATTTGCACGGCCGTGGCGCCGACCACTCGGGTCGTTTCGTAGGGAATCCTCTGCGTCGTCTCGACGATGGTCGGCAAGGGATCGTCCACTTTGACCATCGCGTGCGGGCGCGAGAGGATGAACGCGCGATTCTCATTGACCAACGCCTGCAGGACCAACTCGAGCTGACCGCCGCCCATCTTGATTTGATCGAGGAAGACCGTGATGCCCGAGGCGGTGCTCGTGGGGAAGGTAAGGTCGACCGAGCCGATGCCGCCGGGACTGCCCGGGACGACTTCGCCCGCCGGGCCACGCGAGGCGTCCGCGAAGAAGGCGCTGAGGCCCGTCTCGACACCTTTAGTGGTCTGGAATTCGATGATCTTCACCGATACGATGACCTGCTCGGGTGCCTTCTCGACCGGCGGCGCCGGGGCGGGTGCGGGTGCTACCGCGGCAGGATCGGCCGGGGCCGGAGCGGGCGCAGGTGCCGCCGGTGCTGCGGCAGCAGGATCGGGCGCGGCCGCCGGGGCGGGCGCAGGCGCGACCGCGGCTGGTGCTGCCGCCGCTGCGGGCGCGGGATCGGCATGGAGCGGCGAGGCGCAGAGTGCGACCGCGGCCGCCGCCCACGTGAATCGCCGCAGTGCGAGGTGTCCGTACTTCTTCACGCCGCTCTCCCGCTGATGGACCGGCGTGCGCGTCTTCACGCGGACCGGTGAGTGCTATGTTCAGACGCGCGCTGCCTATCTCCGGAAGGAGACGGCGTGCTCGACTCTATCGATACTGTTGAGTTCGCGAAAGTTGCTAAAGCGCATGCTGAAGGGGCGGCTCTCGCCCGGATTCAGATCGCCCATCTGTGTGGTGTCGGTGTCGTAAATCTTGTTGCCGAAGCCGTAGATCGTCACGTTGACGTTCACCCCGAGCATTACCTGATCGCTGCGGTTCACCGCTTGGCCGGTCACTACAAAGAAACGCGGGACCTGAGTGAAGGAATCGCGCACCGCGCCGAAGGAGTTGACATTGATAATTTCGATCGGGTTGCGCGCCACGGCCCGCCGGGTAGTCTCTGCCGGCGTCAAGACCGTGTGCGAGCCGTCGTTGCGCGGCTCAATGCGCGTCTTGAAATGGTCCGACTGGGCAAAATCCGGATCGCCTTTGGCAATATCGATGTAGATCGCGCCGGCTTCTTCGTACTCGCCCCGCATCCAAAGCGCGTCGGCCAGGCGAAGCGCCGCTTCCGCTGAGTCCGGCTGCGCTTTATGCGCCGCACGGAGCGATTCGATCTCGCGATCGAGCGTGTCCAGCGAAGGGAAGCTCGCTTCTTGTTGACTGCGAAGGCGATCGCGCGACATCCGCGAAGCGTCCGCCCATTTGCCTTTCGGCGCGGCCGCGAGATAACCCTCATACGCCACAATGGCGTCGCGCGTGCCGCCCATGGCTTCGTGGGCCAAGCCCAGAAGGTACTGCGCTTCTTGCGACTCGGTCGTGCCGGGGTAGCGCGCGATAATCTCTCGGAGCCGACCTACCGCCGCCGCGTGGTTGCCGCTCTGGATTAAGCGCTCCGCGTCGGCGACTGACGATCCAGGCGCGGGCGCGTCGAAGGAGTTGCTGCCCGATTCGAAGCGGGCCGTAGGCGCGGTGGAACAGGCGCTCAACAGGCCGAGCAGTGCGGCCATCGGGAGGTAAAGTCTGAAAGTCACGATCGCCGGCCGCTCAGTTCTTCAGTCTCATTCGGCCGCAATCGCTTCCAGCACATGCGCCGTAATGTCGGCGCACGCGACCGGAGGCTCCAGCTTGCCCAGGTATCCCTTCTCGGCGATAAGGTCGTACTCCTTGACCTTACCCACGTCCGAGATTGCCCGGTGGACGCGATCAGTCGCGTCGCTGATCAAAATCCAATATTTCCCCGTGCCGTTGTCGATTTTCTTCTTTACGATTTCCTGATACTCAGGAGTAGATTGAATCGCGGCTTCGATGTCCACTTCGCCCGGCTTCTCGAAGGCGCCCGTGGAGCCGTAGTACACTCGGCTGGAGTCCACCTGGGAGTCCGGTATGGCCTGCGCTGCAGCGGCGATGACTGGCACGACGATAATAAACGCGAATAGGCCAACTACGCTTCGTCTTCGCATGTTTTCCCCTTTCCTTCGCGCGCGATCCATCTGCTTACTCTCACTTCGCCCAACAGATGACCGTCGCGCCTCAAAATCGCAGGCCCTTCAGGATGGCCCCGATTTGACCCGTTCCCCCGGAACGCGCCCGACTTCTCAATTACAACCTATAGTCAATCGCCTCCTTGTGTATCATCCCGGGACGGCCTATCGGCTGAAACCGAAGGTGCCGTTTGCAGCGTTATATATCGGGGAGCCCCGAAGGGTTCCCCGTTTAGCCCAAAAATTTCTCCAAAGCTCTAATATAGTTCCATTTTGATACTAAAACGAGGGAATATGTTATAAATGCCTTCCAACTTCATAAAGACAGTATGCCACATTTTGAGCGCGGCAGTGGCTGTGATAGGCGGTTTTGCCGCAGCGGCCGACTCTCCGCTGGCCATTTCCGACGTCGCTCCCGCCCTGGCCACGGAGGATCGGCAGGTCTATGTGGTCGAAATTGAAAGAAGCTCCCAGGGCCGACTTTTTTTCGCCCCTACTGCGCCGCCCGAAGGGACCCAGGCGGACTTGAGCCTGGCGGCGCGGGGCGCGGTATTGAGCCGGACGAGTTCGGGCGAGCGGCGACTGTCTTTCTCGGTGGAAACCGCTGATGGTGCGCCTGTCTATTCAATCGATCTGAGTCTCTCGGTCGAGCCGGGTTCCGTGCCCTTTGACGTCGATTGGCCGATCGGGGGGGCCGGTGAAGGCGACTACACCGCCCGGCTCTCCGTTTTCGACCCGACGCTGGGCGAAGAAGCACGGGGCGCGTGGCGCGTCTACCTTCGGAGCGAGGCTGCGGTGGCGTCGCGTGTCGAGTTGGCGCGCGACGAGGTGGCGCGCGCGCGGGAAGCCTTTGGGGACGCCATCCCGCCGGATGCGCGTCAACGGCTCGCCCTCGCGCTCCAGGCGCTCGCTCCATTTCCCTCTGACGATCGCCCGCTGATCGAGGCCGATTCAAACGCGCACTTCGCGAGTGAGACGGCGCGGCATGTCCGCGCGCGGCTCGCGTTCGGGATCGGCAAAGGCAAAAATATTGTCGAGACGCCGGGCGATGCGCAAGCTCCCACGACGGCGCAGGTCCTCGCCGCCGCCCCGGGCCAGATGCTCGGGGGAGTGGTGCTCGGCGATGGGCCGGCCGCGCCGGAGCGCTTGACCGGCCTGGGTTTTAGTTTCATGCCCTTGCTGAAGCCGGCACCGGGAGATTCGCTTTCGGCGCCCGCTGAGTTTCCGGCGATGCTTTGGATGCCGGCGGCCGGAGACGTCGCGCAGGCGCGCACGCCGGAGGAATTGAAGTCGTCGGCAGAGATCGGAATCGTCGCCGCTGTGAGTCTATGGACCGGACCGAAGGCCGCCCCGGCCGGCCCGGAATCGCGCGAAGAATTTCGTCAGTACCTGAGTAAGGTGTACAAGGATCGCATCGAACTTGGCCGCGCCTGGAAGCGCAACCTGGCCGGCTTTGAAGAGGTGGACCTCTGGCCCGCAGTTACGAACCGCGCGTATCAGTACGACGTGCAGTCCTTTCAACGGCGGCGAATGACCCGCTGGGTTTCGGAGCAGTTGCACAGCGCCGAAGCGAGCGTAGCGCCGGCGGCCGCGACCGTCACTTTCACCGAAGCGCTGTTCATGCCGGGCGAGGCGCGCACCGAGCCTATCGCGGAATCCCTTGCCGCGATGCTGCCCGTGCTTTCAGTCCACACCGCCGGGCCGCTTGACGACACGCGCTACGCCGCACGTTTCCCCGGCGCGCAGTTGATGTATGCGCTGTTTCATTCCTTTGCGCCGGAACGGCCGCTCGTTGCGTTGCGCTCGGTGGATTACAGCGCGAACGATCGCCTGCGCATGGACTCCGAAGCGCAATTGCGCACGATCGCGCTTGAAGCTGCTCTCGAAGGCGTGACTTCGCTCGCGGTGGAATTCCCCGGCCTCGAGGATCCCGTGTCCGGCGCGCCGGAGGCCCTGGCTGGATTCACCGGTGCGCTGCGTGATCTGCGCGGCGCGGAAGAGGCCATCGCGGCGTTTCGCGCGGCCGACGCACCCGTGGTCATTCTCTGGAGCGACTCGTCAAGGCTGCTCGACAACGGCGCCGCACATCTCACGGCGCTCGCAAACGCCTACGAAGGCTGCTCCTTCGGCGGGCAGAAGGTCGGATTCATCACCGAAGGTCAGCTCGCGGAAGGGCAGTGGCGCGCGGCGAAGGTCGTTGTGCTGCCCAATGTCGCTGCGCTCGCCGCGGAGGCCCGCGATGGGCTCGAGTCGCTCATCGCGAGCGGCGCGGGCGTGATTCGCAGCGAGTCCGGACCGGTCTACGACGAGCACGGTCGCGCGCTCGGCCGCGGGTTCTCCGCCGGCGCGAACTCCGTGCTCGTGCGCGGACGCGGTGAACCGCGCGAATACCTCGATGCCCTGGACGATTTCATTTCCCGTGGAGTGCTGCCGGATTCGCCGCGCGCGATCACCGCCAGCGGCTACCCGATCGAAGGCGTGAAAACGCGATACGTCGAGACCAGCTCCGCGCGGTATCTCTATGTGGTGAATCTGCGCAAGGAACCGGTGACCTGCCGACTTAGTCGCGACATTGGCGACGCGACTAATGTCCTCACCGGACGACCCCTCGCGTTTCCGCGCAGGCTTGATCCCTTGGACCCGATTCTGTTGCGAATTTCGTCTGAAACCCCGGCAAATTGAACACGATCCGTGCTGGTTCGCGGCGGGGACGACTCTCGACGCGCTATACTGGGGACAGCATGACTCGCAAGATATATAGCGTGTCCGATTTGCACCTCTTCTGCCGGCGCTCCTTGGCGGAGCGGCACCTGCCGTCGATTAGCGAGGCTATCGCCGACGCCGACGCCTTCGTGTTCAACGGGGACATCTTCGATTTTCGCTGGAGCGTCCTGCCGACTGCGGCCGAGACGGCGCGCGAGGCGGTGCGCTGGCTCGAAGAGACCGTGCAGCGCCGACCGGAGTGCCAGTTCCATTATGTGCTGGGCAATCACGACCACGTGCAGGTCTTCATCGATCAGTTGCACGAACTCGCCGAGCGCACCTCGAACTTGTCGTGGGAGCCGTACTACCTGAAGATGGGGAAGGCGCTCTTCCTGCACGGCGACTGCGTCGTGGGGCGAATGACCGCGCGCGATCTTGAGACTTTCCGCGAGGGCTGGCTCGCGGAGGAGTCGCGCGGCGAGTTTGTGAACCGCCTCTACGACGTAGCGTTTCGCACGCGCGTGCATTGCGCCGTCAGCCGGATGTTCTTCCCGCGCGCGACGGTGATCGCGCGTCTCGCGCATTATCTCGACGACATCGGCCACGGCGCCGATTCGGGGACGAAGGAAATCTACTTCGGCCACACGCACCTCGCGATCGACGGCCTCGAACACCGCGGCCAACGTTTTTACAACGGCGGCGCGCCGATGCCCGGGCTGGCCTTCAAAATTCTTCGCGCGGAGATCGCGGCCTGATCAGTCGGGCGCGATGACCGTCAGCGCTCCGGGCAACACCGTGCATCGGGCCGGCAGAAATCCTGCGGCCTCGCCATCGATTTGCAGCGGCACGGAAAGATCGCTCGCTGCTTCCAGTTCGATGACCGCGCCCTGGCGATAGTTCACTCCGCGGCTCTCTGGAAAACGCGGACTCCACACCGACACCGCGAACCGCGCAAGCCGCGCGGCCGAGATGTCGTGCAGCGCGCACAGGTCGAGCTTGCCGTCGTCGAGGCGCGCGCGCGGGGTCGTCGGCACCAGCCCGGCGGTGTAGCGGCAATTCCCCACGATGGCGTAGGTCGAGGTCTCGGTGACGAGTTCGCCGTCCACGCGCACGCGAATCGGCGCACGGTTGAAGGTCTTCAGTACGTGAAGCGTGGGGCGGATCCAACGGGACAGTCCGCGCAAACGGCTTCGTTGTTCGGCCTCGCACCGCACCACCGCGGCGTCGAAACCCGCCCCGGCGCCGAGCAGGAATCGGCGGCCGTTCAGGAGGCCGAGATCGACCCGCCGGACGCGGCGCTCCGCGATGAGTTGGGCCAGCGACCTTGGATCGCCCTTGAGCCTTAGTTCGCGCGAGACGGCGTTGGCGGTGCCGGCCCGAAGTATCGCAAGACAACAGCGATCGAGATCCATGCCGTTGATGACTTCGTTCGCCGTGCCGTCGCCGCCGGCGGACACGAGGCATTCCGCGCCGGAGCTGCGCGCGATATTACCGGCGTCACCCGCGCGTCGGGTGGACGAGAGGGTCACCGGAATTTCGCGCGCCTCGAGTTCGCGGCGCAGCGCTTCAGCGCGTGCGGCGCCTTTTCCTCCGCCCGCGGCCGGATTGACGATGATGTGGATATTCATTGGACACGGAGCGCCGCTCAGTGCGTCATTGCGTAGACGACGATATTGATGCCGAGGGGATACGACTTTTTCGCTGAGAATTCCCGGAAATACCCTTCGGCGAGTCCTTCCTGTTGCCAGCCGTCCTGGATGTCGCTGTTGTGGCTGATCAGCACCATGAGCCGCCCGTCTTTGTCCCAGATACCGCTGAGCGACGGCGTTTTCGTTTCTTCGCCGCGTTCGGAGGTCGTCGTGCCGTTCGACCGTGACCAATGCTCGATGCACGGGACCTGCGGAAATTCCTTCATCTCAAAAACAATGTGAAAGACGTCGTGATCGAGTGAGACGGGCCGAATCTTATACTCGTTCTCCGGGAACACCTGATCCATCTCGTAGACCCAGTTCTTCCACGCCTGCTCGCCCCAAAAGTCGTCCGCGAAAAGAAAGCCGCCGTTGAGGAGGTATTTGCGCAAGCTCGCGGCTTCTTCCTTGCTAAATCCGGCTGTGCCGACGTCGGTCATAAACACGATCGGATAGTTGAACAGGGCCGGATCGGTTGCGCGCAGGGCCACTTGGTGCGGATTGCCGTCCGGGTCGCGATTAATCGTGATGTTGGTCAATTGCGAGAGCCGCGTCATGAAGTTCGTGCCGCCCTCGGGCCACTCGGAGGACCATCCATAGCCCAGCGGCTCGTCGTAGCCGTTGTTGTCGTAGACGATCGTGCAGAAGGTGAAACGGTCACCGGGGAAATCTTCCACTCGCGGCGGGCCGGGCATGTCTTCGAAGCGCCGGTTGCGCCCGTCGAAAAATTGGGCGGAGGCCGGGACTGCGGCGAGGACCGCGGCGAAGGCCAGAATTAATCGGACGGCGGATGGAGTCACGTGGGCGAAGTTTCCTATCAATCTGTCCCCAGTATACTGCTTTTCAAGGGCTGGATTCTTCGCGCGCGGCCGCGCTTCAATCGAGCTTCTTCACCCGAAGATTTCTGAATTCGAGCACAGACCCATGCCCGAGAAATCCGATATGTCCCGAGGCGTTCTTAAGCCCCGGGTGCTCCTTGCCGTCCATCGTACCGTTCTTGGTAGCTTCGTCGAGGTCGGCGTCGACGATGGTGATGCCGTTGAGGACGACGGTGATGCGGCGGCCTTTCGCGGTGATTTCTTCCTGGTTCCATTCTCCTACGGGTTTTAGATGATCGCGCTTGGCCGCG
>VFKU01000331.1 GCA_009885415.1 Rhodothermota bacterium | reverse complement strand
GTTGTCGGCGACGGCACGCAGGGGCATCCCGGCCGCGCGCCCTACGATGCGATCCTCGTCACGGCCGGCGGGCCGCAGGTGCCGCCGTCCCTCGCAGCGCAACTGGCCGTCGGTGGACGCCTCGTGTGTCCCGTCGGCCCGCGCGACGTGCAGGAACTGGTTCGCATCGTGCGCACGCCCCACGGCATCGAGCGCGAGACGGGCATCCAGTGCAGCTTCGTGCCGCTTATCGGCGAAGAGGGCTGGGAGGGGCGGCCCGAATGAACGTCGTCGAACTCGATTCGATCACGCTCGTCCGCGGCGAAAAGATGATCTTAGACAGCGTCTCTTGGAGCATCGCGCGCGGCGAACACGCGCTCTTGCTCGGCGCAAACGGCAGCGGCAAGACGACCCTGCTCAAGGTTCTCACGGGGTACGAATGGCCCACGACAGGCCGCGTGCGCGTGCTCGGCCGCGAATACGGCGAGTGCGATTTGCGCGCGTTGCGCAAGAAGATCGGATGGGTCAGCAGCGCGATGGAGCACCGCGTGCCGCCGGAGGACGACGCCGAACTCGTCACGGCCTCGGGCTTCGACGCCTCCTTCGGGATCTACCGGCCGCTTTCGGAGGCGGAACATGCGAAGTCGCGGGCGCTTCTCGAAAAAATCGGGCTTGCGCGGCTCGGCCGCCAAGCCTTCGGTCTGATGTCGCAGGGGGAACAGAAACGCGTGCTGATCGCCCGCGCGCTCGTGCACGACCCGGCCCTGCTCGTTCTCGACGAGCCTTGCGCCGGTCTCGATCCGGCCGCGCGCGTTGATTTTCTCGACGACGTCGGCCGCTTCGCCGCGCTGACCGATGGCCCGACCATTGTGTTCGTCACGCACCACGTGGAAGAGGTCCGCCCCTGGGTGCGCCGTGCCCTTGCTCTGCGCGAAGGCAAAGTCGTGATTGAAGGAGCGGTGGAAGCGGTGCTGAGGTCCGAGGCGTTGTCGCAGGTATTTGGCCGTGCTTGCCGCCTAGAGCACCTGGCCGGAGAGTATCGCCTTGCACTGATACCGAAGCCGGTGGATCAGCCGGAGTAGGGGCGTCGGCCGGATTTCATGCTCTCTGTCACTACTTTCGTGATCTGGCGCGCGGTCAGACCCGCCGCCAGACATTCCGCGACCGCGTCTCGAAGGTGGTCCTGCACTATAGTTTCCGTCTGTTTGCGGCTGGCCTCACGCGCGTTCGGCAGAACGATTACGCCCACGCCCCGCCGCCCGCCGACGAGCCCCATGATTTCAAGGTCGCGGTAGGCTTTGGTCACCGTATTGGAGTTCACTTGCAGCGTCGAAGCCAGATCGCGCACCGAGGGCAAGGCGTCCCCGGGTTTGATACTGCCCGACGCGATGGCGAAGCGCACCTGATTTTCTATCTGCATATACACGGAAATCGGACCCGTGGAATTGACACAGAACTGCAACTGCCCGGACATTGCACTGCCTCCCAAAACACGACATCAACGCGGCAGCTTACAAAGTCGGGTTCCACATATCAACTAGATGATTGACGTTAGTATATCAATTTAGTACAGTGAATTTCGCACTTTGGCGTTCGGTATGGAATGTTTAGCTGACACAATCTTTTCAAATGCCTATTTATGATTCAGGTTTGTTTGGCGGGGTGTAATGCCTAACGAACTTGGGGTGGTTTCCTGCGATGACAACAGTAATCTCCCCTTTAGGCGCCTGTTCCTCGAATTCCCGCGCGAGGTCTGAGAGGTGGCCCCGGTGCACCCGCTCGAACTTCTTTGTCAGTTCCAGGCACACGGCTGCCTGTCGGTCGCCCAGTGCGGTCAGCGCGTCCGCGAGGAAAGCGCCAATCCGGAAGGGCGACTCGAAGATCACGAGCGTGTGCGGCCGATCGGCTTCCTCGCTCAGGAAGCGGACGCGCGGGCCGGATTTCTTAGGGGGGAACCCTTTGAAGGTGTAGCTCGAAGTGGGCAGCCCGGAGACCACCAGCGCGGTCTGCACGGCGCTCGGCCCGGGAATGGCCTCGACGGTATGGCCGGCCGCGATGGCCGCAGCGACAATCCGGTAGCCCGGATCGCTGATGCCGGGC
>VFKU01000306.1 GCA_009885415.1 Rhodothermota bacterium | reverse complement strand
GACCGCCGAGACCCGCTTCCTCTTCCCCGAACTGGGCGCGATCGACGCCGCCGCGCCGCTCGCCGATCGCCAGGCGCGCGTCGCCGAGCTCGTCGTCTCGCCGCAAAATGGCCGCTTCACCCGCATGGCCGTCAACCGCGTGTGGGGCGCGCTCATGGGCCGTGCGCTCAGCGAGCCCTCCGACGTGCTGGAGAACAAGCCGTGGTCGGAGGACCTGCTCGATTGGCTCGCGGCCGACTTCGCCGAGAACGGCCACGACCTTCAGCGCCTGCTCACCCAGATCGTGACCTCCAAGGCTTATCAGCTTGCCAGCGACACCGCCGCGCACGCCGACGCCGACTACCTCTTCCGTGGACCGGCGGTGCGACGCATGAGCGCCGAGCAGTTCTACGACGCGATGTCCCGCGTGACCGGCCACTGGCAGGCCGACGCCAAGTACGAGCCCGCGCCGCAGGAAGGCTCGCGCTCCGAAGGCACCGTCCGCGCGTGGCGCGTCACTGCGGACTCGCTCGCCGTTGCCCTCGGCCGCCCGAACCGGGAAATGGTCGCCCTGCGCCGCCCGCTCGAGTATTCGCGCCTGCAAGGCATCGAACTGACCAACGGCGAGACGCTCGCCACCTTCGTCTCCGCCAGCGTCAAGGATCTCGGCCAGGCACCCGCCAAGGACCCCATCGGCGAACTCTACCTCCGCGCACTGCAACGGGAACCCACCACTATAGAGAGAGATCGTGTCGCGCAGGCCGGCTTCGACCTCACCCGGCCCGAAGATTTACAGGATTTCCTCTGGAGCCTCTTCATGCATCCGGAATTTCAGTTGATATACTAAGAGAAAGGAAGAGTAGGGTGGGCTTCAGCCCACCAAGCTTGGTTAGGCGCGCATGAATAGAGGTGGGCTGAAGCCCACCCTACCGTGGAACGGAATTAATTCGGACGAGAAACCTCATGAATCGTAGAGACTTCCTAAAATACTCGAGCGCCGCGACGCTCGGCGCGCTCGCTTCCGGCGCGCCGGCTCTCGGCCGGGCCGACGAAGCCGAGCCCGCCCCCGCCGCGACCGCCGACACCCTCATCGTCCTCTGGATGGGCGGCGGCATGGCGCACACGGAGACCTTCGACCCCAAGCGCTACCGCGAGTTCGAGCCCGGACTGGCGTCGTCGGAAATCTTGAGCACCTTCAAGGCTGTGCCGACCGTGGTCGACGGCCTTTCCTTCAGCGAAGGCCTCGAACACATCGGCCGCGTGATGGATCGCGGCACATTGATCCGCACCTACACCGCCGGCGATCTCGGCGCCATCCTCCACTCGCGCCACCAATACCACTGGCACACGGGCTACGCGCCTCCGCAAACGGTCGCCGCGCCGCACCTCGGCTCGGTCATCGCCAAGCTCCTCGGGCCCAAGCACCCGGATGTCCCCGCCTTCGTCGATATCGGCCAGAAACTAACGGTAGGGGAAGGCGAAGAGCTGAAAGCCTTCCACACCGCCGGCTTCCTCGGCTCGGAGTTCGGCCCCTTCTTCGTACCCGATCCCTCGGCCGCGCAGGCCACCGTGCGCCCGCCCGCGGGGATGACCGGCGCGCGCTACGCCCGCCGCCGCGATTTGTACAAGAAGCTCGTCGAGGCCAGCCCCATCGCCCAGCTCGGCTCCGAATTCCATCGCGACTCGCTCCTGGCCTCGCTCGACGGCGCGGACCGCCTCCTCTCGAGTCCGGCCGTGAAGGCCTTCGACCTCAGCGACGAAAAGCCGGAGGTCCTCGAGGCCTACGGCTCGAGCCGCTTCGGCCAGGGCTGCCTGCTCGCGCGGCGTCTCTGCGAACAGGGCGCGCGCTTCATCGAAGTCACCACCGAATACGTCCCCTTCGAACACTGGGACACGCATGAGAACGGCCACACGCGGCTCATCGAGCTCAAGAAACGCATCGATCAGCCGATTGCGCAGCTCGTCCTCGATCTTGAGGAGCGCGGCCTGCTCGATCGCACGCTGATCGTCCTCGCCAGCGAGTTCAGCCGCGACATGCTCACCGAAGGCAAGCCGGGCAACAAGGTGAAGGACCAGGTCGAAGTGCCGGACGTGATGACCGAATTAAAGCACTACGGCATGCACCGCCACTTCACCGACGCTGGCTGTGTGCTCATGATCGGCGGCGGCGCGCG
>VFKU01000369.1 GCA_009885415.1 Rhodothermota bacterium | reverse complement strand
TCGACGCTAAGGCCGGCGACGCGCCCCACCAGAGCATCTTCTATTCGAGTCCGCTGCTCTATTCGGTGCTCATGCGCGGGCTTTATGGGCGGTATTTCCAGGAACGCTACCGTGCGATCTCGGCGGAGATCCCCGCAGCCGCGTCCGTTGTCGAGCTTTGCGCGGGCGATTGTTATCTCTTCCGAAAATATCTTCGCGCGAAAGGCGTCGAGTACCTCGCGCTGGACATCTCGCCGCAGTTCGTTCGGGCGGCGAAGAAGCGCGGCATTTCCGCGCGCGAGTTCGATGTGCGCCGCGAGGAGGTCCAGGTGGCGGACGTCGTCCTGATGCAGGCGAGCCTGTACCAGTTTCTGCCGGACGCGCGCCCGGTGATGGACAAGATGCTGGACAGCGCGCGGAGGAAAGTCATCGTCGCGGAGCCGATACGAAATTTGTCCGACTCGAAGATTCCGATCGTCTCGGCGCTGGCCAAGCGCCTGACGCGGCCGCGCGTGCAGGCGTCGGAGTATATCGCCGATCGCTTCGATCGGGAGTCGCTGTCCGCGTTTTTCGGGTCCTTCGATACTTTTGAACGTAGCTTTGACGTTCCGGGCGGCCGCGAAATGGTGGGGGTATTTGGCGGAAGGCGCCGCCCGTGAAGCACGACGTCTACGACAGCATGTACTCCGATGAAGAGTCGCACTGGTGGTACGTCGCGCGGCGAAAGATCATCACGGCGCAACTCGATTCGTTGCTCGCAACGGGATCGGCGGGGAATGCGCGGCTCTTGGACTACGGCTGCGGCACCGGCCGAAACCTCGTCGAATTTTCGAAGCGTGGGGTCGCGTGCGGGTTGGATGCGTCCGCGGAGGCCCTCGAATATTGCCGGAAGCGCGGCCTGCAACACGTGGCGCTGGTGGAGCCGGCGCGCCTCGCTGCGGGCGAGAACCCTTTTGGTGAAGCCTTCGATGTGATCGTGTTGAGCGACGTGCTCGAACATCTGGATGACGACATTGGCGCATTGAAGCAACTGCGCCCCCTGCTGCGTCCCGGGGGGCACGTCTTGATCACGGTGCCCGCCTACGAGTTTCTCTGGAGCGGCGAGGACTACGTGTCGCACCACCGGCGCCGATACCGCGCACGTGGACTGGCCCGCGTGCTTCGCTCCGCGGGATACGAGCTTGAGCGGATCACCTATTTCAATGCGTTGCTGTTCCCGGTGCAGGTGGCCGTCATTCTCTTCAACCGGCTCTTCCGGCCCAAGACGATGTTTGAGTCCAATGTGAGGCAGACCGCGCCGACGATGAACGGCGCATTGACACGGATATTCTCGGCGGAATCCGCGTTGCTCAGGCGAATGCGGTTTCCTTTCGGAGGCTCGATTCTGTGTTGCGCGCGTCGATTGCCCGGGCCGGACGCTTGACGCCTTGGGTCCCTCGCCAGAGACCACGCCGATAAGGATTTTCGGGGCTCCGATGAAGGTATAGTGTTGCGCGAGTCTTGGGGACACGGGTCGGGCGGAGAACGATGTCGGCGCCGGAACGAACGATTCTTGTGAGCGGGTATTTCGGGCCGGAAGGTCGCGACCCCAAGCTCAACTACTTCGCGCGCCTCGACCGCGCTCTGCAATCGCGCGGTCTGCGGCTTTTTTTGCTGAATCTGAACGGCACCAGCGTGCCTGCGGGTCTTCGCGGTGAATCGATGCCCTTCTTGGTCGAGAAAGCCCACTGGTTACCGCTGGATAGATTCATTCCGCGTGCAGAGGTCGATCCTGCGATCGTGCAATCCGCAAGCCTCGACGCGGGCTGTTGGGAGCGGCCGCTCGCACGCGAGATTCCGCGGCTGCTCCTGTTTCGTGAACACTTGCGGCGTGTCCTCGCGCGCGAGAGGCCGTGCCTTCATATCGCGTGGCACCAGTTTCACTCGTTCCACCATTCGTTGCCGGCGATGCTCGGCGAACTCGGCGTTCCCCTGTTGTTCGCGGAGTTCGGCCCGCTGCCGGGGACCATCATTTTCGACGCCGAAGGCCAGATGGCGGAAAGCTCGATTGTTCGCAACAGCGAGGAGTTTATCCGCTCGCCCGTATCGGCGGAGGAATTGAAGGCCGCGGAGGAGTTTCTCTCCCGCGTGCGCTCCGAAAAAAGGACGCGCAAACCGCAATCCGAGACGGGCACGGTCCGCAACGCGCTGCGGGAACGAAATGCACGCGCGCGCCCCGTCATCTTCTACGCCGGGCAATACGACTACCGCACCGGCATGGTCCCGCGCTCCCTTCCGCACGCGACGCTGCACTCGCCGTTTTTCTCCGGCACGCTGGACGCACTGTCTTTTCTCAGCCGGCTCGCGAGACGAAACAATTGGCTCATCCTCTTCAAACCTCACCCACTGGCGCGGCATTCGGAGGCGTCGATGGCGCAAATCGCGGAGCCGGATTCCGTCGTCAGTGTGCCCGGCGCCAGTATTTTCGAATGCATCGAGTGTTCGCAGGCGGTCACGACGATCGTTTCGCAGACGAGCTACATGGCCCTCGTGCACGGCCGGCCCTGCGTGATGTTGGGCCGGAACCATCTGACGGGAAAGGAATGTGCCTACGAACCGGAGTCGATCGACGAGATCGAAGGGGCATTTCAGACGGCCCTGGTCGAGGGACTGACCGCCGACCAGGAGGCGCATTGGAAAAGGCACGTAGCGCAACTGCTGAAGCGCTCGGTCTTTGCCTTCGACAAGGACCTCGATCTATCGTCACTGCGAGGCGACGCGGCGGCGGCAGATTTTCTCGCGGCGACCTGCGCGGCCGGCGACTCCGCGAGCGCGGCGGAGCGCAAGGGCCCGCCCGGGACGCTCGAGCGGGTCTACACGTGGATGAAATTCGTCGATCCGGTGTTCACGCCGCTTCGCGGTCGCCTGGGGCGCCGCCCGGTCGCGTGAGCGGGACCACAATTCGCCGGCGATGCCGGCGGGGGAGTGCGCGTGCAAGGCCCATCAACCCGCAAAGCGATTCGCGCGTCCGCGAGCCTTCACGCCCGCGCCCTGGGCCTGGCGGCCATCTTGCTCGCCGCGTTCATCGCCGCCGCCGGGCTCTACTCTATTTACGGATACAAGCTCGTGTTCTTCGTCTACGAACTCCAGCAGGTCTATCGCGCCGAAGACCGCGAGGGCCGCGCCGCGGCCGAACAGTATGAAGACTACCTCCGCGCCGATCCGGCGTCCCTGCGCATGCGCGGCCGCCTGGTCGATCAGCTGATTCACAACGGGGATTTCGACGCAGCCCTGGCCGCGGCCGAAGCGGCCCCCGCGAATCCTGCCGCCGCAGACCAGGCTCTGGTTCTCGTGCTCACGGCGAGGGCGCGGCTCGCGCGAGGCGACGTCGATGCCGCGGTGGAAGCGTACCGCGAAGTTTTGCGGCTGAGCTCCGAATCCGCCGAGGCCCACTACGGCCTCGCCCAGGCCCACGCCGCACGCGGAGAGTTTTCCAGAATGAGGGACGAGTTCGCCGCGGCCCAACGAAAACTCTCGACCGGCTCGACCACGGAATTCGCCAAGGGCTATCTGGCCGCCTTGGACTCGCTAGAGAAAAATGCGAAGACCCCGGAAGGCGAAGCGTCCGATGCGGCCCAGATCGCGCGCGCGCTCGATCTCGTGCGAGCGGCCCGCATCGACGAGGCCCTCGTCACGCTACGAAGCGTGCGCGATTTCGAGGACGCGCCGCCTGCAGCGCGCTTCTGGCGAGGCGTGGCCGACGAAGCGGCGGGGGAGAGGGAGGCTGCGCGCGGACACTACTCCCGGGCCGCGCAGGCTGGGCTTCGACTCGCGATAGCAGGGGAACTCCGTCTGGCCGCCGCGGAATAGCCCGCCGAGTCGGATTTCACTGGGGACCGGTCTAGGTGCAGACGCAGCGGACCCTTGCATCGATCATCCCGCGGAAAATCCGAGAATGTATCGCAGCTCCGGAACGATCTACCTCTTCAGTAATCGGAGCCTGCCCTGCACACGTCATTTCTTTTTCCAATACACAACGGAAAGCTGTATGGGTATGTGTTTACCCTTGTTTTGGAACCAAATCGGACGGAACCCCGCCGCCGAGAAGAAATCGGGATGCTCGTCGAGAAAAGTATTGACCGCTTTCGTGACTTGCGGCGTGTCGCTGTTGCCATAATCATCACACATGAGGAGCCCGCCCGGCGCCAAGAACCGAAGGCTATTTTTCAGATCCCGGATGGCGGGTTCGACTCGATGATCTCCATCCACGATGATCACGTCGAAGATCGTCGAGTTTTGCGCGAAGAACTGATCCGAGGTCATCCGGAGGAGCGTGCCGCCGGCGTCCTCAAAATACGCCTTGCTCGACGTGTAAGCCTCCTCGGCGACCGACCGTTCACCGCGCCAATAGGAAGCAAAATACGGATCCGTCGTGTCCCCAAGATACGGATCTACTCCGTAGTAGGCCGCAATCATTTCGGGAATCTTGCGACGAAACCCCTTAAGAAGCGATGCCTTGTAAACACCGATTTCAAGGATCGTCAGTTTGGCTGCGTCTTGGTTGTACAGGCGAACGATTTCCGCGTAGACCTCCCCGCGCGGCTCGACCAGGTTCATGGGCAGGTTGTAAATGGACAGGGAGGCTTGATCTCCCGGCGATGGCGTCATCACAGATACGACCTCCTGGATAGAACTGTGCCGCACTCCGCGCGGTCCACGCGTTCACTGTGTCCGCTCGTCCCGGCTTGGGGAACAGCAGAAAGGTTGGCGGACTGCCGTCCGAAATGGAGGCAATCCATTTCGACAGCGTATGACATACTCCAATCCCGGTCAAATTTCCGTAGTACCACGCGTTGCAGAGCGGCCGGCGCTCTTGGTGTGAGAGGCGACCAGGATCATTCGCGCAACCATGCTCATTGCACGGCGAGGGACACAGGCGCCGCCAAGAGTTCCGCGCCGGCAGAATCTATCAGCACGACGCTGAGCCCCTGGGGCGGCGGGCCAGAGTGCGAGGCGATCAACTCAAAACCGCAGCGATTGGTCCGATACTCCGGGAATCGCTTAGAAACGTCGGGGCGAGGCTGCGGATAGTCTCCAACGGCGATTTCCCGGCCATCCGCGCGCAGGACGACCTTTGCGATGGTCTGTCCCGAAAGGGCCCACCCTTTTATAACGATCTGGCCATCTTTTTGCAGAGTTGCGGCGCTGATGCCGATGCGGGTGATCAGGGTCCCCGCCGGGTTGGTCTGATCCTCTGCCAGCGACGCAACCGGATAAACGATGACCGTCTCGCGAACTTTCCAGCGAAGACGAATGGGCTGCTGGGTCTTATTGCGAAAGCCCAGCGTGTACCCGGTTCCCGCGCCGCGATACGTCTGCGAAATTTCGAATCGCCTGGGCCGCGAAATCAGATACTCCGCCGACAAGGCGCTGCGTTCACGCGGTGTCGGCCCTTCTCGGTCCAGACTGATCTCCAGGCCATTCCGCGCGACCGCGGCGTCCGCCCATAGGCTCACCGCGACGGTGATGCTCGCTCCGGCCGGAATCGTTTCCTGCACGGACTTGGAGATCGTATGCGAGGGCTCGAGAACAAATTCGTAGGCTGCGTGAACGCCATCGTCACCCGAATCAAACGGTGCCATCGCGAGATCTTTCTTCCACGCGGAATTGGGACCCGCGTGCTTTTCCAACTGCCATCCGTTGCCCTCGGTAAAGACCCCGCGACTCTCGACCCTTAGTTTGGGAATCGCCGGTTCAAGCTTCCATTCCGAAAAGTACGCACTCAAGAGTTCCCGTTGAGAGGCGCGGTCGAAGCGCGAGTCGACGGCCGCGAAGGCTTCGCGAAAGTTGGGCTCGTTGAATTCCATTTTCGTGAAGATCCGGACCGTGTCGACCCTGGAAATCGAAACACCGAGGTCGTGTAGGGCTTTGGGTGAAATGTCGCGCGGCACGAACATTTTTGGGATCGTAATGCAACGATTGCGATCGAAGAAGGCCTCGCCTAGATAGTAATGCATCACCACATACGTGCCGCCATCGAGAATGACCGTAGCGTTCTCCAGCGACCCGCACAACACTCGTGCTTCCTGTTGTTCCCGCCGATGCGATGCCGTGGATTCTGTCGTGGCGATCGCGAGCCGAGTCCCCATGAAAATGGCCGAAATCAGCACGACCGCC
>VFKU01000721.1 GCA_009885415.1 Rhodothermota bacterium | reverse complement strand
TCTTCGCGGATACGGTTGAACAGGCCACGCAGAATCTCGCGCTCGCGGTCGGTCATCGAGCCGTCGCGCAGCGCGATCTCGAGCAGGGTCTTGAGTTCGTCTTTCCCGAGCTTGCCGTCGTCGGCGAACATGACCAGTGATGCGTAAGCGAGTTCGATGTCGCCTTGCGACTTGTCAGCCTTCGCGGCGGGCGCCGCTTTTTTCTTTGCCTTGGCCACGCTGCCGTCCCTTCGTTCAGATGTAGAACGTCCTATCATGACATATCTCGCCGCCTTTCGGAATTCCGTGGATAGGAACAGGATAGCGAGGATGGCGCGCAGGGAGGGTCGCGCTCCCCGGCCGGCCCGACTACCTCGCGTGTTCGGTCGCGGCATGGACAGCCGAGGCGTGCGCGAAGTATCGTAGGGGGCGATTATGGCTGGCCCACCCGCGGGCGATTCACTGAGGCTTTTTCCAATCATGTTTTGGAAGCGCAAACACACTGGCCGGCAGGACGGCCCCGCGGCGCGCTGGATCGACCTGCTCCGCACCATTGGCGAGTCGTCCACCGATCTCATGCTCGTGACAGGGCCGGAGGACGGCGGCAGCGTGTGCACGGAGTGGGTCGGCGCGGTGCTCAGCATGTCGGGCGTGGACCTGCGCTTCCCTTCGCTGGTGGATGCCGTCGAGGACGGGCTGTTTCACCCCGGCTGCCGGCACCGCCTCATGCCCTACCGCCCGGAGGAGGGCGAGAAGGAAGCGATCTTTTGCACCAAGCTCGCCGTAGCTGGGATGGCCCGGCGCATTGAGGACCGCAGCCGCGCGCTGGCCTCGCCCGCGGACGCTGGCGGCGAGGGGCACCGCGCGGAGTTCATGCGGTGGTACGACCTCGCGCGAGAGACGCAGAAGGCGAACCCGCCCGAGATTGCGCTTCTCTATTGCCAGGAGGCCTTGGGGGTTCTCGGCCGGCACAATGTATTCGGAGACGATCAGCTCATGATCGAGCGGGTGCTCAAGGGACGGATGCAGACGATCCTGCGTGCGCAGCAACGGCCGGAAGCGAAGGCGGGGCCGGTCGCATGAACCGGATCGTTTCGCTATGATACGGAACTGATTTTGGATGACCCTGGGCCGATGGAGTGACGCATGAGCACGATGGCCGATACGACCGCCGCGATCCGCAAAGGCGAGGAACTCGACCTCGGGAAACTCGAGCCCTATCTGCGCGAACATCTCGGACTGCAAGGCGGCGCTTTCAGCGTGGAGCAGTTCCCCGGCGGCCACTCGAACCTGACCTATCTCGTGCGTCTCGACGGCCGCGAGATGGTGTTGCGCCGTCCGCCCTTCGGCAGCAAGGTGAAGTCCGCGCACGACATGGGCCGCGAGTACCTCATCCTCTCGAAGCTTCACCCCGTTTACTCGCCGGCGCCCAATCCGCTGGTCTATTGCGAGGACGAGTCCGTCCTCGGCGCGAAGTTTTACGCGATGGAACGCATCCAGGGCGTGATCCTGCGGCAACAGCGCCCCGCAGGTTTCGAGGCCGCCCCCGCCGAAGTACGTCGCATTTGCCGCGGGCTCGCGGAGAACCTCGCGACGCTCCACGCGGTCGATTGGCGCGCGGCGGGCCTTGAGTCGTTGCAAAAAAAAGAGGGCTCTTTCGTGCAGCGGCAGGTGGACGGCTGGATTCGCCGCTTTTCGGATTCAAAAACCGAAGAACTCCCCCTGCTCGATCAGGCCTTCGACTGGTGCCGCACGCACATCCCGGCGGACGTGGGCGCCGTCCTCATTCATAACGACTACAAGTTCGACAACGTCATCCTCGATCCGAAGGACCTCGCGCGGGTCATCGGCGTGCTCGATTGGGAGATGTCGACCATCGGCGATCCGCTCTTCGATCTCGGCGTGACGCTGGGCTACTGGATGAACCCCGATGAGCCGATGGAGATGGGTTCGTCGAGCTCTTTTCTTACGCGCATGCCCGGCGCGATCACGCGGCTCGAATTCGCCGAGGCCTACGGCGCGAAGTCCGGCCTAGACGTCTCGAACATGCACTGGTACTACGCCTTCGCCGTCGCCAAGCTCGCGGTCGTCCTCCAACAGATTTACTACCGCTACCACCACGGCCTTACGAAGGACGAGCGCTTCGCCGGGATGAACCAGGGCGTCGCCATGCTCGTGCAACGCG
>VFKU01000853.1 GCA_009885415.1 Rhodothermota bacterium | reverse complement strand
CTGGTTGAGCAAGTGGCAGCAGATGGCGCTGCGTCCGCCGACTTCTTCGTTGGTGATGGGCCGCTTGCGCGACTTCACGCAGTCGAGGAAGTCGCGCGTGTGACTCTGGCTCACGTAGAGCTTGACCTTGGCGTGCTTGAGGTACTCGTCTTCCACGCGGCGGAGTTCGGTCGTCAGATTCGTGCCGTCTTCGCGGTCGGAGTACCCGGCGATCTTTTTCCCGCTGAGATAGAACTCGAACCTCCCGCGATTTACCCGAACCTCGCCGTCGCTGCCGTGAAACACGATGCCGTAGCCGTTCGTATGGTGGACCTTGATTCCCTTTTCATAAACGAGATGCGCGCCCGTGGTCGCCTTAGGGTCTTCGGGCGGGTGCGCCTCGATCGGCCCACTGGCGTCCATGCCAAGGCCCCATTGCGCGATATCGAGATGGTGCGCGCCCCAGTCGCAGACCGCGCCGCCGCCGTAGTCCTTGTAGAGCCGCCAATCGGGAAAATGGTCGTGGTTGCCGCGCGGGCTCAGCACGGAGTTGTAGGGCCGCGCGGGCCCGGGGCCGAGCCAGCGGTCCCAATCGAGGCCGGGCTCCATGGGCTCTTCGGGCAGCGCGCAGGCGATCCCCGGAGGGCCGAAGCTGCATTCGACGTGGCTGATTTTCCCGATGACGCCGTTCCGCACGAGCTCGCAGGCGATGCGGAATTCCTTCGACGAACGCTGCATCGATCCGGTCTGCAATACGCCGCGGTGCTTCTTCACGGCCTTGATAACCGCGACGGACTCGTGGATGTTGTGGGTCAGGGGTTTTTCGCAGTAGACGTCCTTGCCCGAGGCGAGCGCGGCGATGGTCGGGATCGCGTGCCAGTGGTCGGGCGTCGCAATGCAGACGGCGTCGATGTCCTTGCGCCCGATCAGCTCCTGAAAGTCGATGTACGCCGCACACTCCGCGACCGCCGATTCCGGCTTCGCCGCATAAAACTCCTTCACCCGCGCCTGCGCCGCGTTCCGCCGCGTCGAGTCCACGTCGCACACCGCCACCACCTGCACCCCCGGCTGGCTGAGGAAGTTCCCAAGCAGCCCGCCGTTCTGCTTGCCCATGCCGATAAAGCCCATGACGATGCGCTCGCTCGGCTTGGTCTGCGCACCCCAAACGCTCGACGGCAAAACGAAGGGCGCCGCCGAAAGCGCCGCAGCGGTCTTGAGAAAGGATCGACGGGTCGTTTTCATGAACACCTCGAAGTTTTTTGGTTAGGGCAATTCGTGCCTGCGCCACCGGCGCTGGACGGACGATGTTGTACTCCCGGCGACGGCTTTCGATCAACAGAGCGGCAGGCCGGTGCTATTCGAGCCCGGCCTGGCGCAGGGCGGCGTTTCGGCGCGCGTCAATTTCGGGACGCGAGAGGCCGAGGAATTGCTGAACCTGCGAGATGGAAAGGCCAGGCTGGATGCGGCGTGCATCGGCGATCGCCGATTTGGCGTCATCGACACGGCCGATTTCTACGGAATTCATGGCGATGTACACGTGGCCCATGAAATAGTCGGAGCGCTCGGCGATCAGGCGGCGGGCCATTTCGAGCGATTCTTCGTATCGCTTCGTCTCGAAGTAGGCCCACGCCAAGTTGTCGTTCACCACGATCATCGTCCCCTGAGGGCTGAGCCGCTGGGCCCGGAGGCTGGACACGATGCACGCCTCCGGATCCCCGGCGAGCAGTTGCGCCCAACCGAAGTATATCCACGCCTCCGGCATGCTGGGATTCAGGTCCACGACGCGCTTGCCGGAGTCGAGTGCGTTCCGCACATCGTTGTGCATGATGTAGGCCCAACATAGCGCGCCGTGGGCAATGGGTTCTCGCGGATCGAGCTCGACCGCGCGGCGCGCCCTCTCGAGCGCGGTCGCTGCGAGCTGGTCGGGCGCGTCACTCCAGCCGAGCGCGATCTCCCATATATTGGAAAACGCGAGCATCCCGAGGGCCGTCGAGAAGCGGGGATCGCGTTCGACCGCCTGCTCGAAGAGCCGTTCCGCCTCCGCGAATCCTTCGCGCGAAAAGCGGTCGTAGTGTTGCAAGCCGAGCTGATAGAGGCTCCACGCTTCGATGTTTTCTGTGCCTCGTTGCCGCGCGCGCTCGGCCTCTGCTCGATTGAGGTCGGTGACGAGCGAGGCGGCGATGGTCGAGCTAATCTCGTCCTGTAAACTGAACACATCCTTGATTTCGCGGTCGTACTTCTCCGCCCATACGTGCTCACCGGTCGAAGCGTCGATGAGCTGCGCCGTGACGCGAATCTGCTCGCCCTCACGGCGGACGCTGCCCTCGACGAGGTAGCGGGCGCCGAGTTCGGCGCTCACGCTCTTGATGTCCAGATCGCCGCCGCGGTATTTGAAGCTGGAATTGCGCGAAATCACGGGGAAGGCGCGCCAGGACGCGAGTCGGGTGATCAGGTCTTCGGCCAGGCCGTCGGCGAAGAAGGCCTGATCCGCGTCGGGCGAGAAATTGTCGAAGGGCAGCACCGCGATCGCGGGCCGGTCGCCGAAGGCGGGGATTCCGGCGCCGTCATTCGTGGCCGTCTTGACGCCGCCGGGCGCGACGCTTGCCGGAGCGGTCGCAGGGGACGCGATGGTGTTCCCGGATCGGGCCGCAAAATAGGCGACGCCCGCCACGGCGAAAAGCAGGATCGCGCAAGATGACAACAAGACAAACTTTCGGCCCGAGACAGAGGCCGGCCGGGCTGGCGTCGCACGGCGGATCAGCTTGGCCTTGTCGCCGGAGGTCGGCGCTTCGAGCGGCGCGAGGCGCTCCAAGGCCGCCTCGCCGATGTCCATGGGCTCATCGAAACCCTTGAGCGAGTAGGTGCCGTGCGTCTGCCAGAGGACGGGCTGGCCGAAAGCCTCCACGCCGAGGCGTTGCCGCGCGGAGTTGTAGACCGCCGAGGACATGAGCACCTGGCCCGGCTTGGCGAGGCCGCTGATGCGCGCGGCGAGGTCGACCGCGAGCCCGCCGACGCGCGGCGGGCCGCCCGCGGGGTTGGGCGTCTCGCTGACTTCGCCGTGGTGCATCCCGATGCGCACGCCGGGCAGGTCGGGTTCCTCGGTGTGCACCTGTTGGAGGCGCAGGGCAAAGATCACGCCCGCGCTGGAAATCTCGAAGGTGAGGAAGCAGCCGTCGCCGGCCCAGTCGATGATCCGGCCGGAGCACTCCGCGGCCAGCCGTGTGACGTGGTCCCGGTGGCGCGTGAGCAGTGACTCAATCGCGGAGTCTCCATGGCGCGTTTTAAGCGCGGTCGAGTCCGCCAGGTCGGTGAAGACCAGCGTGAGCATGCGGGAGGTCGGGCTGTGATCAGGCATGGATCGTTGTTCACCACGAAGAACGCATCCGAAGCATAACGCGGAAGGCCAAAGGCAGTGTACTCGATGGCGACGGAGCACCGAAAGGGGAGGGTCGCGCTCCCG
>VFKU01000778.1 GCA_009885415.1 Rhodothermota bacterium | reverse complement strand
TCATGGACGGCAACGGACGCTGGGCCGCCAAGCAGGGTCTCTCGCGCCTCAAGGGCCACGACGCCGGCGCCAAGAGCGTGCGCGGAGTCATCGAGGCCTGCCGCGAACTTGGCGGCGTCCGCTCGCTCACCCTGTATGCCTTCTCAACCGAAAACTGGCGCCGCTCGAAGGCCGAGGTCTCCGGACTCTTCCGCCTCCTCGCAAAATATATCCGCGCCGAAATCGACAATCTCCACGCCGAGGGCATCCGCGTGCGCTTCATCGGCCGCCGCGAAGGCCTCCCCGCGAACGTCATCGCGCAAATGGACGACTCGGAAAAACGCACCGCCTCCAACCGCGCCATGCAGGTGAACTTCGCCATCAACTACGGCGCCCGCGCCGAAATCGCCGACGCCTGCCGCGCGCTCGCCGCCGAAGCCAAGGCCGGCCGTCTCAAGCCGGAAGCGATCGACGAGGACGCCATCAGCGCGCGCTTGTATGACCCGGTCTCCGCCGATCTCGACCTCCTCATCCGCACCGGCGGCCACCAGCGCCTCAGCAATTTCATGCTCTGGCAAGCGTCCTATGCCGAGCTCCTCGTCACGCCGACCCTCTGGCCCGACTTCCGCAAACGCCACCTCCTCGACGCCTTCCACGAATTCGCCGAACGCGACCGAAACTTCGGAGGCCGCCCGCGCGCATGAACGCCCCCCGCAGCAACCTCGCGCTCCGCATCATCACGGCGCTCGTCATACTTCCCGTCGTCCTCACCCTCATCTGGGTCCCCGCGCTCGAGGCGGGCTTCGCGGTCCTCGTCGCCTTCATCGCATTGACCACGCTGCACGAGTTCCTCAATCTGCTCCGCGTCCGCCACATCCCCACCCACGAGCCCACGGCCCACCTCGGCGCGCTCGCGCTCGTCGCCGCCGCCGCGTACTGGGGAGACACCACGCATCTGAATGCCGCGTTGCTCGTGGCCATTGTCGCTTCCGGCTTTGCGAGCATCGTGACCGCGCCGCCCTCGGCCGCAGGCATTTCCGGCGCCTTCGGCGCGCTGGTCTACACGGCGTGGTGCCCGACCCACGTCCTGCTCCTGCATCAATTCAATCCCGAAGGCCCGGGCCTCGTCATGTTTCTCGCCGTCACCGTCGTCCTCACCGACACCGCGGCCTACTTCGTCGGCAAAGCCATCGGCCGCCACCCGCTCGCCCCGGTCGTTAGCCCAAAGAAAACCTGGGAAGGCGCGATCGGCGGCCTGGTCTTTGCGGTCGCCGGAGCGCTCGCGATCCACGGGCTCGCTCGTCGCTTCGGCTGGTCCGTCTATCCCGATTGGACGCCGCTCCGCTACGCACTCACCGCCGCCGCGCTCTCCGTCGTCGCGCAAGTGAGCGATCTCGTGAAGTCCGCCGTCAAGCGTGACGCCGGCGTAAAAGACTCCGGCCACCTCCTGCCCGGACACGGCGGCGCGCTCGATCGCTTCGACGGGTTCCTTTTCGCCGCGCCAGTCTTGTACTATATGGCCGTTTTCTGACGCCGCCGATTCTGTCCGGCCTGTGACCTGTTCGTCCGAAGCGCGGCGAGGAATGAATCCACCATGTTCGAAGAAGAATCCGCACGTTTGCGAAAAGTCTCCGAGCGCTTCGATGAGCTCCTCGGCGCGCTCAACCTCGACCTGACGCGTAAAAAAATCGCCGTGATCGAGGAAAAAATGTCCGCCCAGAATTTCTGGGACGACCCCAACGCCGCCCAAAAACTCGTCCAGGAAATGAAAATCCTCAAGACCTCGCTCGCCGCGCCCGACGAGCTGCGCCGCGAACTCACCGACGCCGTCGGCCTCATCGAAATGGCCAGCGAGGAAGGCGAGGAGTCGATGGCCAAGGAAATCACCGCGTTGGCCGAAAAGATCGAGGACAAGCTGCTGCGAGTCGAGCTCGACAGCTTGCTCAGCGAGCCTATGGACGCGAAAAACGCCATCGTCAACGTACACCCCGGCGCCGGCGGCACGGAATCCTGCGACTGGGCCTCGATGCTCTATCGCATGATCACGCGTTTCTGCGAACGCCGCGAGTTCGCCGTCGAGGTGCTCGATTACCAGCCGGGCGACGAAGCCGGCCTCAAGGGCGCGACCTTGCGCATCTCCGGGCCCATGGCCTACGGCTACCTCAAGTCCGAAAACGGCGTCCACCGCCTCGTGCGCATATCGCCCTATGATTCACAGGCCCGGCGCCACACCTCCTTCGCCGCAATCGAGGTCCTCGCCGAAATCGACGACACCATCGAGATCGAAGTGAAAGAAGACGACATCGAAATGACCGTTTGCCGCTCCGGCGGCGCGGGCGGACAGCACGTAAACAAGACCAACTCGGCCGTGCGGCTGAAGCACTTGCCCACGGGCATCGTGGTGGCCTGCCAGATCGAACGCTCGCAACATCGCAACCGCGAGGTCGCGCTCCAAATGCTCAAAGCCAAGCTCTACGACATCGAAATGAAGAAAAAACAAGCCGAGCTAGACGCGACACGCGGCCAACAGCAAGACGTCGCCTGGGGCAGCCAAATTCGCAGCTACGTCCTCCACCCCTACCAGCTCATCAAAGATCACCGCACCGGAGTAGAATCCGGCAACACCGTAAAAATTCTCGACGGCTATCTCGAACCTTTCATCGAAGGCTACCTAAAATGGATGCTAGAACGCCGGAGAAACTAAGCCACCGTAGCATGGGCGGCCCGCCCATGCGGCCTCCCATTCTTCCCATGCTTCCCATCATTCCCATGAAAAGAAACGACAAATGTCCGACGAACTAATCCAACACCGCTACGACAAACTCGCCCGCATCCGCGCCCGCGGCGACGAACCCTTCAAGTACACCTTCGCCCGCTCCAGCACAATCGCCGCCGCACGCGCCGCCTTC
>VFKU01000194.1 GCA_009885415.1 Rhodothermota bacterium | reverse complement strand
GCGTGCCTCGAATTACCTAAAAACTAACCGAACAGGTTTTCATAGAGGCCCCGGACTGGAAACGGTCCGGGGCCTTCAGCTTTTTCAGGCCACTATGCTGCAACCTGCGCCGCCAAGGGCGAGCGCACGAGAGAGGAGGTGATGCGACATGGACTTGGGGCTTCGACGCACGAGAGCGGCGTAAACACGCCGCGTACTCGAATGATTTCCCGCGTCCAAGGACTCGGCAGGCTTCGGTTCTGATTCGCGCCCGTAGCATGGGCGGCCCGCCCATGCGCGCAAACCGACGATCGGCATCTCGCCGATCACCCGGACCACAAGCCAACCGAATTCTTTGGAGAGGAAATCGAACCATGTTTTTTCGTGGAGTGAACTTTGAATCGAAGGCGGCCAACGCCACGCCCCCGCATGTCTACATTTTCGACACCACCCTGCGCGACGGCGAGCAGACCCCCGGCGTGCATTTCTCACCCGACCAAAAAGTACAAATCGCCCGCGAACTCGAAGCGCTGGGCGTCGACACCATCGAGGCGGGCTTCCCCGCTTCCTCCCCCGGCGATCACGAGGCCGTGCGCCGCGTGTGTGACGCTGTCGAACACAGCGAAGTCGCCGCGCTCGCGCGCTGCGTCGAGGCCGACATCGAAGCGGCGATCTCCGCACTGGCCTCCGCGCGACGGCCCGTCGTCCACATCGTGCTGGGCGCCTCCGACATCCACCTGCAAGCCAAGCTGGGCCTGACCCGCGCTGAAGCGCTGCGCCGCGTGGAAAAATGCGTGCGCTTCGCCTGCGACCGCGCCGCAACCGACTGCCGCACCGGGAGGGTCGAGCTCCCGCTCGACCGTGCCTCAACCGAGCGCCGCACCGGGAGGGTCGAGCTCCCGCTCGACCGCGCGCCCATCGTGCAATTCAGCCCCGAGGACGCCACGCGCGCCGAGGGCGCGTTCCTGCGGCAGATGGTCTTGACCGCCATCGACGCAGGTGCGACGCGCATCAATATCCCCGACACCGTCGGCTTCGCAACGCCCTGGGAGTACGCCGAGCGCATCGCGGAAATCGTCGCCATCGTGCCGGAGGGCGTCCGTGTCGCCGCGCATTGCCACGACGATCTGGGCCTGGCCACCGCGAACACCCTGGCCGCCGTCCACGCCGGCGCGCGCGAGGTCCAAGTCACCGTGAACGGCATCGGCGAGCGCGCCGGCAACACCGCCCTCGAAGAAGTCGCCGCGCTGCTGGCGATGAAAAATGCCGGCCGCACACATGTCCGCCTGCGCGACGTGCGCGGCGTAAGCAAAACCGTCGCGGATTTCACGCGCATGGCCGTCCCGCCGAACAAGGCGATCGTCGGCGCGCACGCCTTCGCGCACAGCTCCGGCATCCATCAGGACGGTATCCTCAAAGACCCGCGTACCTATGGGTTCCTGCAACCCGAAACCGTAGGCGTCGAAGGCCATCGCCTGGTGCTGACCGCACGCTCCGGC
>VFKU01000560.1 GCA_009885415.1 Rhodothermota bacterium | reverse complement strand
TAAGCAAGAAGATCCATCAGGTAACGGTTGACGGTGTTGCCGCCACCGAAGGTGTACACCGTGTTGCCCGCTTTGTTCTGTTCGGAAAGGCCGCGAATGAGTTCACGGCCTTCGATATTTCCTGTGGTCGGTCGCCCGTCGGTGATCACCATCACGAGGCCCGGCCCACCCGCGCGCGGAGGCTCGGCCAGCACTGGCTCGACCGCGCCGTAGACATCGGTGCTGCCGCTGGACTTTAGGCCCTCGATGAATTTTCGCGCTTCGGCAATGGTGGCGGGTTCGGCGGGCACTGGCGCGGGGCGGAAGGACTTGGGCAGATCGCGGAAGATGATAATGTTGAAGCGGTCCTCGGGCCGGAGCATAGCGAGGCAACCGTCGAGCCCGCGCACGGTGAGGTCGAGCTTGCGCTGCACGATACTCGTCGAGGCGTCGACCACAAAGGTGACGTCGCGCGGGAGCGTGGGAATTTTCGCGTCGTCGCGCGGAATGATGCGAAGCCGGAAATAGCCGTCGCGCGACGCGGGATCCACGTAGGTCGTCGCTTCGAGCCGCACCATGCCTTCCATCGCGCCGAAGGGCGTTCCGCTGCGGACTTCGTCAATCAGGATCTTGCGCCCGAGCACGGTTTCGTCTTCGAGTCCTGGGACGGCCACGCTGGGCCGATCGGGGGACGGATCGAGCAGGCTCATCGCAGGCGCTTCGGGCCGTGGGGCTTCCGGAGCAGGACTGGGCGCAGCCACCGCGGGCGCCGCTGAAGAGGGCAGCGCGAAAGTCGCCGGGAGGCCGCTGCCATCGCTGAGCGCGGGCATCTCGTCTTTGGCGATCAGGCGTTGGTCGTTGTCGGGCACGAGCCGTCGCGCGACTTCGATGTTCGCCCGCGCGCTCTGCTCGGGAATCGCGACGATCTGCGCCTCGATGCCGCCGAGAAGAACGTCGTCACGCGTCAATTCGTGTTCGCGCGCCAACGCTTCGGCCAAGGGCGGCGGCGGAGTCGCCGGCGGCGCGACCGGGGCAGCGAGCGGAAGTTCCCGGGTCTCTTCCTTCAGAAGGTCCTCGACCGAGCCGGGCCTCGACGCGAGGGACACTGCGCCACGGGCCTCGGGCGGCCGCGATTCGGGCATCGGCCCGTTGTAAAGCATGATGCGCAGCGGCTTGGGCAGCGAGGTGTGCGCCGCATCGGCGCCGGGGAGCAGCAGGATGACCGAGGCGAAAGTGTAGAGGACGGCATACAGCGCAACGCTCACGAGCAGGCTGCCGGTGAAAACGATTCTGCGATAAATCTTCATGCGCCCAATTCAGCGAGCCGCTGCTTGGCCTTCGCCGCCTGCTCGGAGTCGGGATACTCCTTCACCACTTCCTGATAGGTCTTGAAAGCCTGATCGCGCTCTCCCCCCTTCTCGAAACATTCGCCCGCGCGATACAAGGCCTCGGGCGCGAGCTGCGGATGGAGATAGAGAATCGCAACGCGCATGTAGTGCTTCGCCGCTTCCTGAAACTGGCCCTGCGCGAAGCGCAACTCGCCCAGACGGAATCGGGCGCGAGCGCCGATGTCGCTGTTCGCGGCAGAGTCGGCCGCCTGTAAATAAAGCTCGACCGCGCGTTCGGGGTTGTTCTTTTTCTCCTGAATGGCGGCCTGATGGAAACGCGCCTCGGCCGCGGCGGCGCTGTCGGGAGCGGCCGCGGCGACCGCGTCGTACTTGGTGAGCGCGTCGTCCAACTGTTCCGCGCGCTCGGCGCACTCGGCGATCTTCAGCGCGACGCGCGGGCGATCCGGATAGTCGGGCACGTGATCGAGCAGCGCCTGAAGCGCGATGGCCGCGTCGGGCCAGGCCTGCTTGTCGAAGAGGTACTGGCCGGCCCAGGCGTAGGTGCTCTCGTTCAAGGTGATCGCCGGCCATTGCCGGATGAGCTTCGCGAAGCCCTGCGCGGCCCCATCGAGGTCCTTCGCCTCGTAGCGCGCGAGCGCGAGCCCTTTGGTCAGTTCGCCCGCGAGCGGGCCCTCGGGCTCGGCGGTCAGCCCAGCCTCGAAGTGCGAAATAGCCGTGAGCGGTTCGGCGCCGGCCGCGAGCCAGTAGTGACCCGCGCGCAAGCGCGCCTCGGAAGTGTGCGGCCCTACGGGAAACTCGGCTATCAGTTGGTCGAAGGCCTTCACCGCTTCGGGGCCATGGCCGGCGTTGTGTTGCGCGACGGCAAGCCGGTAGATCGCTTCGCCGCGAGAATCGGGCGGGGCCTTCTCAATGGCCTGGGCATACAAGGCCTCGGCGGCCGGAAATTCCTTGAGCTGGAAGGCCGCGTCTCCCGCGCGCATGAGCGCCAGCGGGAGGCGCGTGTCCTGCGCGAACTCGGCAGGAAACGCAGCGAAGCGATCGCGCGCTTCTGCGAAGCGCCCCAGATCGTAAAGCGCCTGCGCGGCCTGCCAGGCAGAGTCGGCGCGATAGGCACCAGCCGGCTGTGAATCGAGCGACTGTTGGAAATAGTGCAGCGCGGACTCGAGCTGCGCGGCGGTGTACGCGATCATGCCGAGCAGGTGTCGCGCGTCGGCCTCGAGGCCGGTGGTCAACTTACGCGCGAGGAAGGCCTCGAGCAGCGCCCGCGCGGGCTCCGCTTCGCCGGCGGTGTATCGCAGATAGCCCTCCTTGTACTGCGCGCGGGCGGCGTACTCGGAGTCCTTATAGGACTTTTGGACTTCCTGGAATTCCGCCAGCGCCTCGGCGTTTTTTCCGGTCTGTTCGAGGCAATTCCCCGCCAAGTAACGCAGCCCCGGGGCTTGCGCCGCATCCGGCTTGGCCTTGAGCAACTTGCGCGCGACGGCGACCGCGTCGTCGTATTTCGCGGCGTGATAGAGCGCCCAGGCGTGGCCGAACAGCGCGCGATCGGCGTGCTCGGAATTTGGAAACTCCGTTTGCAATTGTTCGTAGGCGCGCACGGCGGCGTCATGCCAACCAAGTTTGTCGTAGGCCTCGGCCGCGCGGAAGCGGGCCTCGCGGCGCAGCGCTTCGCTCGCGGCCGGCATCGACGCCAGCTCGGAGAAGGTGACCGCGGCCTGCTCGAGGTTGTTCTGCGCCAGATGAACGAAGGCGAGTTGGTAGCGCGCGGGCGGCGTGTAGGCGCTGTCGGGCAAGGTCTCGATGAGCGTGCGAAAAGCCGCGGCGGCGTCCTCGATGCGCTTGGCGTCGAAGTGCGCTTTTCCCAAATAGTAGAGCGCGCCGCCACGGACCTCGGGCGTCGCCTCCGCGCGCGACGCGGGCACAAGCGCGGCGACCGCCGCGTCGAACTTTCCAAGTTGATAGAGCGCGGCGCCTTTGCGGCCTTGCGCGGTAAGCGTGAGCGCATGCGCAGGGAAGGCGGCGAGCAACTGATCGAAGGCCTCGATCGCGGGTGCGTGGCCGCCGAGCGCGAATTCGGACTCGCCGAGGCGATAGAGCGCCTCGGGCCGGTGCACGCCCTCCGGGAATTGCGCGAGGTAGTTGCGGTATTCGGCGGCGGCCTCGCCGTTGAATCCGCGCGAGAAGAGCCCGTTGGCAAAGTCGAACTGCGCCTGCTCGTCGGCCGGCGCGGACGCGCCGAGGCCCATCAGCGCGCAGAGGATAAGAATGATTGCCGGGCGGCCACGCATCTTAGGGCCCTGCCGGCGGCTCCTCGGGCGGGACGGCCGCGAAGGAGACGTTCTGGATGTCTGCGCGTTTGCAGGCATCAAGCACGGAGATGGCGCGCCCGAGATAGGAGGAGCGATCGCCGCGGATGATCACGGAGCCGCCGGGGAAATATTCGGCGACGCGGTTGAGAATGTCTTGCAACTCGTTGAGTGGGACCTCGCGCTCGTTCATGACGATAGCGCCGTCGGCGCGGATGTTGATGTAGATCTCCCCCTGGCTGCGGTCTTGGGTCTTGGCGGTCGACGCGGTCGGCAGCGTGAGGCCGATCTCGGATTCCATGTTCGAGTACACGGACGTGAGCATGAAAAAGATCAGCGTCAGGAACACGATGTCAATCAGCGGCGCCAGGGGCACGTCCTCGGCCTGGTCGATCGGAATCCTGCCGAATTTCATTTCGGGCGGTACCGGACAAGCAGCTCGACGAACTCGGCCGCCTGGGTCTCGACATGCGCCATGACGCCGACGACGCGGCCGCGCAGGAAATAATAGATGAGGAGCGCCGGAATAGCGACGAGGAGGCCGCCGGCAGTGGTGATCATCGCCATCGAAACGTAGTAGGCGACCACGATGCCGCGGACCTGCGAGTTGTCGAAGGCGATCGTATTGAAGGCGCCGATCATGCCCCATACGGTGCCGAGCAGGCCGAGCAGCGGCGCGATGACACCGACGTTGTTCAGATACGAGATGCGCTGCCACAACTCGGTAATACCGCGCGCGCCTTCGCCCTCCATCGCCTCCTGAATGATGAAGCGCTCCTGATCGGCCATGCGCAGGCCCGCGCTGAGCACGCGCGCCGCGAGCTCGTCGCGGTTCTCGCAGAGCATCAGCGCACCCGAGACGTCACCCGAGCGGACCAGATTGGAAACGCGACGCAGAAGCTTGACCGGTGCCTCGCGGCGCGGGCTGACGGTGAATAGCAGGTAGAGTGCGAGAACGAGTGCGATAAATCCAAGGCCGATGATGACCCAAAGAATCGGCCCGCCCTGTTGGACGAGGACCTCGAGCGTCAGTTCTTTCTGGACCGGCACAATCGAGTAAGGGGCCGGGACGGCCACCACCGGCGCGACGGCCGCTGGAGGCGCTTCGACGGCCGCCTCGGCAACGTCCTGAGCGAGGACCGGGCCGGTAAACAGAACGAGGGCGCATGCGGAAAAAAGTCCAGCGACAGCTCTACCCGCTCGTGATAACGTGGCCATCTTGCGCATTTGCCTCCCCGCAACCCTGCCAAGACCGGGCTGCTTTATCCTCTTTGATCCCCCTCGACCGCCGGAGGTTGCACGCCTCCAGGCCGGATTAACCCAGGATGCCCCCGCCCGCCGAACTCAGCCGGATGCCCTGGAGCATCATGTTGAGTTCCTCGGGGTTTTCCGAGCTGTTCATGCCTTCTTCGTGCGAAATCAGGCCGGTCTTGATGAGCGTATACAAGCTGTCGTTGAAAGTCTGCATACCTTCTTCGCGCCCCTGCATCATCGCGGTGCTGAGCTGGGTGCTGCGGCCTTCCTTGATGAGCTTGCGGATGGAGTGGTTTACGAGCATGTACTCCACACACGGGACGCGCCCGGTCTTGTCGGCCCGGGGCAGCAGGCGCATGCACATCACCGCGCGCAGGTTGTTTGCCAACTGCGAAAGAATCTGGCTCTGCTGGTTCGCCGGGAAGAGATCGATGATACGGTCGATCGTCTGCTTCACGTTGGTCGTGTGGAGCGTGCTGAACACGAGGTGGCCCGTCTCGGAGGCGGACATCACGGCCTGGAAAGTTTCGTGGTCGCGCATTTCGCCCACGAGAATCACGTCGGGGTCCTGGCGCATCACGGCCTTGAGTGCCGAAGTGAAGTCATGCGTATCGATCGTAACTTCGCGCTGGTTCACCACCGAGCGCTTGTCCTGGTGGACGAACTCGATCGGGTCTTCGATGGTAACGATGTGACAGCGGCGGCGCTCGTTGACCGAGTCGATCAGCGCCGCGAGCGCGGTCGATTTTCCGGATCCCGTCGTGCCCGTGATCAGCGCCATGCCGCGAACAAACTCGGTCATCTTCAGGCCGGCGCGCGGGAGGTTCAATTGCTCCCACGTGAGAATCTTGGTCTTGATGCGGCGCATGACGAGCGAGATCGTGCCGCGCTGGCGAAAGATGTTGGTGCGGAAACGGCCGACGCCTTTTTCCGTGAACGCGAAGTCGAGCTCGCCCTTCTTCGCAAAATACTTGATTTGTTCTTCGCTGCACAGCACGCGCGAAATCGCGTCGAGATCCTCGGCCTGCAGCGCGGACCCGCCCTGGGTCTCCATGATGCCGTCGACGCGGTAGTAGGGCGCGTGGCCCGTCTTGATGTGGATGTCGGAAGCGTCTTTTTGAATGGCGCGCTGGAGGATCTTGAGGAAGTCGTCTCGGGAGATGCTCACGGTTTCAACCGTCTCCTGCGCATGAACGCCGGGATGCCCATGTCCTCATCCGGCTCGACCTTGCCCAAGGGCGCCTGGTCAGGATCGTCTTGCGGAAAAAGATATTCTACCTGACCCTTGGGCCCGGCAGAAATCGGGACACCAGACCCAGAGGCCTCCGAAGAGGGGGCCATTTCCGGCGTCTTGAGCCG
>VFKU01000593.1 GCA_009885415.1 Rhodothermota bacterium | reverse complement strand
GCGCCAGGCGTAGCGGATGCACGACCTTACCCATGCCCCCCTGCGCCTCGCCGAGCCGCTCGAACGCGACATGCAACGCCTCAGAGGTCCACGCGGCCGCGTTCTGCAGCGCGACTTCGATGGCCTCCATTCGCGCGACAGCGTCCGCGTCTTTCCATTGCTTTTTCACGGCCTTCTCTTCGTAGCCGGCCGGTTCGACAAAGAAATAGTCCGTCTGCTTGATGATGTCGTTCAGCGTAACCAATTTCTCCTGGCAAATCGCCGCCATCCGTGTGAGCCACGCGGGGTCCTTGCGACTCGTGTCGAAACCGCTCTTCTGCAAGATCGGCACCACACGATCGCGCAAGTCTTCCGCGCTTAATTTCCGGATGTGTTGTCCATTCAGCCATTGCAATTTCTTTAAGTCGAACTTCGCCGCCGACTGCCCCAGCCGCTCCAACGAAAAGGCCTTCACCAACTCCTCGCGCGTGTACACCTCTTTGTCGTCGCCCGCCGCCCACCCCAGCAGCACCACATAGTTGATCAGCGCCTCCGACAAATACCCGTCGTCGCGCCACTCGAGGACGTTGGCCCCGTGCATCCGCTTGCTGTATTTCTTGCCGGTCTCGTCGAGCACCATCGGCACATGTGCGAACTTCGGCAACGGCCCGCCCAGGGCCTCAAAAAGAAGCACGTGCTTCGCTGCATTTGTCAGGTGGTCGTCCCCGCGGATGACGTGCGTGATCTTCATCGTCAGATCGTCCACGACCACCGCCAGGTGAAAGATCGGGTCGCCGTTTGATTTCAAAATAATGAAATCGTCGATCTGTTCGTTGTCCCAGCGCACGTCACCCTGCACCAGATCGTGCAGGACGGTCTGCCCGCTCTCAGGTGACTTGAAGCGAAGCGACGCAGGGGCATCGCCCTTCGCAGCGACCTGCTCGGCGCTCAACGCGCGACACTTGCCGCTGTATCGCCACGGCAGCTTTTCCGCCTGCGCACGGGCCCGCTCCGCGTCGAGGTCTTCCTTCGTGCAGAAGCATTTGTAAGCATGCCCGGCGGCGAGCAAGCGCGCAGCGGCGTCCCGGTGAATCTGCGCGCGCTGCGATTGCCGATACGGCGCAAAAGGCCCGCGCTCGGCCACGCCGCCAAAGGGCGGGCCCTCGTCCCAGTCGATCCCCAGCCACGAAAACCCCTCGCACATCGCCTCGACGTACTGCTCCTCGGTGCGATCGGGGTCCGTGTCCTCCAGGCGCAGCACAAATACGCCGCCGCGCTGCCGCGCGAACAGCCAATTCATCAACGCAATCTTGGCCGTACCAATGTGCAAAAATCCGGACGGCGAAGGTGCAATTCTAACGCGAACGTTTTCCATGGGAATCCAAGCCAGACCCGCGCTTTCGGGCCGGAACGCCCGAAGGATACACGCACCGGCCCCGGCGCTTCATCCCGCCGCGGCTTTGCTAGTGTTTAATCCAACTTGATTTCCGGCTTCACCGCTGACGCGCGACACAGCTCCGCCACGTCGAGCGCGCGCGAGTGCGTGGGATCGATGCGTAGCGCCTCTCCCGCCCAAAATAGCCCCTCCGGATCCTTTCCCTGCCGATGTAAGGCCAGCGCAAGTTGAACGTAATACTCGATCTGATAAGCATCCTGCTCGATCAACTCGCGGGCAAGCGCCTCGGCCTCGGCGGGACGATTCAACTCGATCAGCGCCGCCGCCAAATTCGTCTTCGAGCCCATCGCAAGCGGATTGATGCGCAGAGACTCCCGGAATTGCGGCTCCCCCAGGTCCGGCCGTCCGGCGAAGGCGTAACCCGCGCCAAGATTGAAGCGCGCCTGCCAACTATTCGGAGAGATAGCCACGGTGTGCTCGAAGAGGGTAATGGTATTTCGCCAGTAACGGACCTGCACGTAGCACGCTCCTGCGAGCGCAAACACGATCAGGCCTGTGGCAAAGGCGAGGACCGGACGCCAGCCGGGATTTCGATCAGCCTCCGCTCCCAAGCTCCACACGATCGCGACGAACAAACCCACATGCGGCAAGTAGATGTAGCGGTCCGCGTGCGCCATGCTGCCTACTTGCACCAAGCCGCTCACCGGCACGAGCATCCCCGCAACGGCGAGCTCGTTGCTGAGCTCGATGGTGAAGTCGGCCGACGCATCGCCGAGCCCGACCACGAGCTTGCCGCGCAGGAACGCTGCATGACAG
>VFKU01000686.1 GCA_009885415.1 Rhodothermota bacterium | reverse complement strand
CGGACACCGTGCTCGAGCCGGGCATGGTGGTCACGGTGGAGCCCGGCATCTACTTGCCCGGTCAGGGCGGGGTCCGGATCGAAGACCTCGTGCTGGTGACCGAATCGGGTTGTGAAATATTCACGCAGACATCGAAGGAACTAAGGATTTTATGACGCAGATTTCGACCGCTGATTTCCGCAACGGGATGGTGATACAGATTGGCGATGCGCTGCTGGAGATGGTGGAATTCCAGCATGTGAAGCCGGGTAAAGGCGGGGCCTTCGTGCGCACGAAGATGCGCAACGTGCTGACTGGCCGCACCCTCGAGCGGACCTATCGCTCCGGAGAGCGTCTCGAAGAAGTCCGGCTGATCCAGGAGCCTTATCAGTTCCTCTATTCGGACGGCGACTTCTTTCACTTCATGCACCGGCAGAACTACGAACAGATTGCCGTGACTCCCGAAATCGTGGGCGAGACCAAGGATTATCTCAAGGAAAATATGGAATGTGCGCTCCTGTTCCACGAGAGCCGGGTCATCCGGGTGGAATTGCCCAATTCGGTGGATTTGTTGATTACGCAATCGGATCCGGGCGTGCAGGGCGATCGCTCCTCGGGCGGCACGAAGCCAGCCACTTTGGAGACAGGCGCGGTGGTCCAGGTGCCGCTTTTTGTTGGTGAGGGCGAGATGATTCGGGTCGATACTCGCACGGGTACGTATATCGAGCGCGTCTAGGCTGAAAAGTTGGATCGATCCGCGTATGATGCGCGCGGGGAGGAGTCCAATGGAGGGTCCTCAGTGGACTTCAGTGAACTGAAAGAACTGATTCGGATTCTTGAACAGTCCGGATTGAGTGAGCTTGAGGTGGAAGAAAACGGCCGCCGGATCCGCCTGCACAAGGCAGGGGCGGTTCCAGCGGCAGCGCCGCTGATCGCCCACGCGGCCCCTGTTGTTCTCGAAGCCTCCCACGCGCCGCGTCCCTTGAATGCGCATGGCCATGCGCCGGCGGCGGAGGAAGATCCCGCGGGCGGCCTGCCGACGTTTGATTCTCCCATGGTGGGCACCTTCTACCGCTCGCCTTCGCCTGAATCGGATGTCTTTGTGAAGGTGGGCGATCGAGTTGAAGAAAACCAGACCATCTGTATCGTCGAAGCGATGAAGCTGATGAACGAGGTGGGGGCGAAGTTCGCGGGGATCGTCGAGAAAATCCTCGTGGAAAACGCCCAAGCCGTCGAGTTTGGCCAGCCGCTTTTCGCGGTGCGGCGTGTTGACTGAGAAAGGGCGCTCCGCCTTGCGGCGGGGCGCGCGCCGCGCATGTTTCGACGGATTCTGATCGCCAACCGCGGCGAGATTGCCATTCGGGTGATCCGCGCGTGCCGCGAGATGGGCATCACGTCGATCGCGGTCTACTCGAAGGCAGACCAGACCTCGATGCATGTCGGTCTGGCGGACGAGAGCATCTGCATCGGCCCCGCGGCCGCCTCCGAGAGTTATCTGCACATCCCGGGGATCATTGCCGCGGCGGAGATTTGCGACGCGCAGGCGATCCACCCCGGCTACGGCTTTCTTTCCGAGAACCCCAAGTTCGCCACGATCTGCCGCGACTGCCACATCGGATTCATCGGACCCAGCCCGGAGACGATCGCGCTTTCGGGCGACAAGGCCCGCTGCCGTGAGGCGGTGAGCAAGGCGGGCGTGCCGGTGGTTCCGGGCAGCGAAGGGCGCGTGACTGACCCCAAAGAGGCGCTCGCGATCGCGCAGAAAATAGGCTTTCCGGTGCTGATTAAGGCGGCGGCGGGCGGCGGCGGCAAGGGGATGCGCATCGCGCACAACGACGTTGCGCTGAGCAGCGCCTTCAAGGTGGCCACGACCGAGGCCGAGGCGGCCTTCGGCGACGGCGGGGTCTACATCGAAAAATTCGTCGAGAACGCGCGGCATATCGAGTTGCAGATTCTCGGGGACAATTTCGGAAAAATCATCGCACTCGGTGAGCGCGAGTGCAGCATCCAGCGGCGACATCAGAAATTGATCGAGGAGTCGCCCTCGCCGGGGGTCAACGCTTCGCTGAGAAACAAGATGACGCGATCGGCGCTACGGGCGGCCAAGGCGGTCAATTACACCAACGCCGGCACGGTGGAATTTCTCGTGGGCCCGAGCGGCGAGTTTTATTTTATCGAGTTGAACGCGCGCATCCAGGTCGAACATCCGGTGACCGAACTGGTCACGCAGATTGACCTCGTGCGCGAACAGATTCGCCTTGCCGCGGGCGAGCACCTGGGTTACAACGGGCCGGACCGCGTGGGCCACGCGATCGAGG
>VFKU01000506.1 GCA_009885415.1 Rhodothermota bacterium | reverse complement strand
CGGCAGGCCGGTGGCGTCGGCGGCAGCACGGGCGGTGGCGAGCGAAGCGCCGAGGATCGCGTTCGCGCCGAGACGGCCTTTGTTCTGCGTGCCGTCGAGAGCGCAAAGCATCTGATCCACGCTGCGCTGATCGAGCGCGTCGAGGCCGACCATCTCGGCGGCGATGATTTCGTTGACGTTCTTGACGGCCTTGAGCACGCCCTTGCCGCGGTAGCGCTTGGCCTTCGTGTCGCGCAGTTCGACGGCTTCGTTTTGGCCGGTCGATGCGCCGGAGGGCACGGCCGCACGGCCGCACGCGCCGCCCGCGAGCTGGACCTCGACTTCGATGGTGGGGTTGCCGCGCGAATCGAGAATCTCGCGGGCGTGGACGCTGATGATTTCAGTCATGCGGGTACCTCGCGGTGGAAGGGGGTGGAGTTGCGGAAGATCCTGGCGGGCGCTGGGCGCGCAGGGCTCATAGGAAAATGCGGACGCGGCTGCGTTTGCGCAGGTCCGCCAGCCAAATGTCGTATTTCTTCTTGGCGGCGTTCTGGCGGAGGATTTTTTCGATGTCGAGGCGAACCTCGTTCAGGGTAGCGGTCCCCGCTTGCTCGTGTTTATCGACTTTGAGCAAGTGGACGCCAAACTGGCTGTCGATCACTTCGCTGAGGCCCTCGGCCGGCAACGCAAAGGCGGCCGTGTTGAGCGGCTCGACGAGGTCGCCTGGCTGCTGCCACCCGATCGCGCCGCCCTCAGCGGCTTCGGGGCCTTGCGAGTGGAGTTTGGCGAGATCGGCGAAGGCCGTACCGGCGGTGATTTCGTCGCGGAGCGACTGGAGCTTGGCGCGTGCCTGCACGCGTTCCGCTTCGTCGCCCTGCGCGCGCAGAAAAATCTGCCGGAGGAAAACGCGTTCGGGTTTGTCGTAGTCCGCGGCGTGCTTCTGGTAGTAGGGGGCGATCTCGTCCTCGGAGATCACCACCTGGCTTTCAAAGGAATCCATCTTCGATACGGACATGCGCTGGGCCATGAACTGCTGGCGCTTGCGCTCGCGAAAATCGCTCACGGATCCGCCGACCGCTTTGACGAAGTCCTCGGGGGTGTCGAATCGTTTCCGGGTGTCTTCCATGTAGACGTCGAGTTCTTTGTCCGTCACCTCGAGCTGTGGGATTTTCTTGGCTTCGCGCACGAGGAGCCGGGAATTGATGGATTCTTCGAGGGCCTGGCGGATCAATTCGTCGGCGGCCTTTTCGAATTGCTCCGCCGAGGAGGAGCTCTGCCGCAGCTTCTGGACTTCTTCGCCGATCTCCGACATAAGCTCGGAATACAGCACGACCTCTTTGTCGACCGTGGCGAGGACGGCGTCGACGGGCTCGGCGCAGACGGGACGTGCCAGGGCGACGAGGCAGGCAAGCACGGCGACCCATGACTTCGAAAATTGGCGCATGGCGGCGAAAGACCCCCGTGTTTCGAGTTGAAAGCTTAACAGAGCCGCCCGGAACCCGACAAACCGCCGCGCAGGCGTGGCGCTAAATCGACTCGGCCGCAAAAAAGACCGGGGCGCGGCGGCCAAGCCGCCGCGCCCCGGGAACTACGTGCTGGGTCAGGCTTCGGCGGCTTCGCCGGTGGTCTCACTGGCCGCGGTGATCTCGAGATCTTCGGTGTAATCTTCGAAGGCGGGCGCCTTCATGACCAATTGCGTGTCCTGATACGCGTGCGATCCCGTGCCCGCCGGGATGAGGTGACCAATGATCACATTTTCCTTCAGGCCGCGCAGGTAATCGCGCCGTCCGCCGAGCGCCGCTTCGGTGAGCACGCGGGTCGTCTGTTGGAACGAGGCGGCCGCGATGAAGCTCTCCGTGCTGAGAGCGGCCTTCGTGATGCCCTGCAAGATCGGCACACCTTCTGCCGGGCGTCCGCCCTGCGCCTGCACGCGCGCGTTTTCGTCCGAGAAGCGGATTTTGTCCACTTCCTGGTGCGCGAGGAACACCGTGTCGCCCGGATCGTCTTTGATACGGACCTTGCGCAGCATCTGGCGCACGACGATCTCGATGTGCTTGTCGTTGGTGCGCACGCCTTGCAGGCGGTACACCTGCTGCACTTCGTCGAGCAGGTACTTGCGCAGCGCGTCTTCGCCCTGCACCTCGAGGATGTCGTTCGGGATGATCGGCCCGTCGGTGAGAGCCTGGCCCGCCGCGACGCGGTCGCCCGTCTGCACGTTGAGGTGTTTTCCGGGCGGAATGGTGTACTCGCGCTCTTTACCGACCGGCGGCTGCACCTTGAGCTTGCGCATGCCCTTGACCGTGCCGCCGAGTTCGACGAGACCGTCGATGTGGCTGATCACGGCCGGGTCTTTGGGCTGGCGCGCCTCGAAGAGCTCGGCCACGCGCGGCAGGCCGCCCGTGATGTCGCGGGTCTTGGAGGACTCCTGCGCGATCCGCGCCAGGACGTCG
>VFKU01000840.1 GCA_009885415.1 Rhodothermota bacterium | reverse complement strand
GGCGCCTCCGGGCTATGTCGGCTACGAGGAATCGGGGCAGCTCACCGAGGCGGTGCGGCGGCGCCCCTACTCCGTGGTGCTCTTCGACGAGATCGAGAAGGCCCACGCCGACGTCTTCAACGTGCTGCTCCGGCTCCTCGACGACGGACGGCTGACCGACGGCCAGGGCCGCACGGTGGACTTCCGCAACACGGTAGTGATTATGACGTCCAACATTGGTTCGGAGATTTTTCAGCAGGGCGGCGCGGACGAGAGTTCGCGCGAGTACGTGTTGGAGCGGTTGCGCAAGCACTTCCGGCCGGAGTTCCTGAACCGTGTCGACGAAGTGGTCGTGTTTCATCCGCTGCGCAAGGAGGAAATCCGCAGCATTGTCGATATTCAGGTCGCGCGGTTGAGCAAGCGGTTGGGCGACAAGCGGATTACGCTGACACTGACGGACGCGGCGCGGGACCTGTTGGCGGAGCTGGGCTACGACCCGGTGTACGGCGCGCGGCCGCTGAAACGGGCCATCAAGCGATTGGTGCTCGACCCGCTGGCGATGGAGATTTTGGGCGGGAAGATTTTGGAAGACGCGCATGTTCTAGTAGACAGAGACAAAGACGCGCTGAAGTTCACGCAGGCGGCTGTGAAAGCAGCGTGATGCGCGTAAGTGATGAAGGTGATAACAGAGTGAGTAGCGCGAGCACTTCGCAAGACGCGCGGCTGACGAATGAGCTCCTCCCCCTGGACTGAGGCGTGTGACCCCACAGCCCCAGTTCCAGCCCCGGGGGCCGGGTCTACCCCAAACCCGGCCCCCGTTTTTATTTTCTGGGCGTGAGGTGGGCGAGATTGCTTCGTCGGCCGCGATGGGGGCACGTTGAAAAAGACGAGTCGTAGGTCCGCGGCCTCCTCGCATGATGGGAGTTGCGTGGGACTTGGCGCCGATCATGATTATGATGACGAGGGATGGGGATTAGGCGTGCGGGGGCGTGGGCGGTGTCGTGTGTGGCGGGCGGCCGTGCTCGTAATTCCAGATGATGTGCTGGAGTTGGGCGAGCTGCGAGTTCGTGTCCGCCAAGTGGCCGCTCAATAGGTGGGTGACGTTCAGAAGAAAGCGGACGGCGACCCGCTGGTGCAGGATTTCGTTAATCTGCGACTCGCTGAGGGTGAAGAGTTTTACATCGGTGGCGGCGGCGGCGGTGGCCGTGTGAGGGCGGTGATCGAGCACGGACATTTCGCCGAAGGCGTCGCCCACGCGGCATTGGGCGATTTTGCGTTCGTCGTTGTAGATGTCGACTGTGCCGCTGAAGACGATGAACAGCGCGCTTCCACGCTGTCCCTTGTGGAAAATGGTCTTGCCTTGGCCGAAATAGAAGAACTCGCCCTGGTGCAGGATGTTCGAAACTTCCTCGGGCGAGAGGCCGTTAAACAAGGCGATTCGCTTTGCGTATCGCTCGTATTTCTCGTGATCTTTCATCGCGGCCCGTCCGTGAATCTTAAGCGTGCAACCCTAATTCTCTGCCTACGTTCCTTCTATTGTTCGCCGGATTAACGGAAGTCGCGCGCCCATGCTCCGGCTTGAAGCAGGATGACGCTGCGCCCGTCGTAGAGCGTTGCGGTGACGTCGACGTCGGTGTTGCTGATCATCATGTCGGTGTGGACGGCGGACTCGTTGCAGCCGATCGCGGCGGCCTGGGTGGAGTCGAGGTCGGTGCCGCCTTCAAGGCAGAACTTGTAGGCCTGGCCGACGGCGATGTGGCAGGCGGCGTTTTCATCGAAAAGGATTTCCTGAAACACTTTACCGGCCTGGTACACGGGAGAATCGATGCCGACGAGGGCGACCTCGCCGAGGCGGCGTGCGCCGTCGTCGCTGGCGACGTAGGCGCCGAAGGTGTCGGCGCCGCTCGAGGCCATGAAATCGGTGATGGCGCCGCCGGCGAATTTTGCCGAGAGGTTTTCGATGAGCTTTCCGTTAATCATGAAGGGGCGCGTCGCGCGGAGGTGGCCGCGGGTGGCGCGGAAGTCGGGCGTAGTGAAGACTTCTTCGGTGGGGAGGTTCGGTTCGAACCAGAGGCCGCGGGAGCTGAGTTCCTGGCCGCCTTTCCAGATGGCGCGATCGCTGAGGCCGACGACTAGGTCCGTGCCAGGGCCGACGAAACGCAGCTCCTTAATTTTAAGTTCGGTGAGTTTTTTTGCGCGGCCTTGCAGGCGCTCATTGTGTTCGCGCCAGAGGTCGAGACAGGCCGGCTTGTCGGCGCGGCACATGGCGAGGATGTCTTGCCAGAGCGCTTCGCAGGCTTTCTCGGGCGTGAGCGCCGGGTAAATTTTCTTGCCCCAGAGGGGCGTGGCGGCGGCGGCGACGCACCAGTGGACCTGCGAGCGGCCGATGCCGTTGTCAAAGAAATATTTGATGGCCTTCTGGCGATTCAGCGTGAGGGTCTGGATGCGTTTTGGGTCTGTTGAGGCGAGGACGTCGGGGAATTCCATGCCGATGATTCGCAGGTTCGCGGCTTGCTGATCGACGAGTTCGGTGAACTTGGCGGTGTAGAAGCCGGGGACATAGGAGAGGTGGGCGGGATCGGATTTTTCGATGCGCAGGCGATCGGCGCGTGGATCGGAGTAGGCGTATTCGACGCACTTCGCGCCGCGCTCGTAACACTTCTCGGCGACGAGCATCGCGAAGTCGCGGTGGATCGGCTCGGTATTGATGTGGACGAGCTGGCCGTGTTGGACGTTTAGGCCGTGCGCGGCGATGAGTTCGGCGTAGCGGTGGAAGTCGGTGTCGAAGGATGTGGTTGTCATGGGGCGATGGTAGCAAAAAATTTAGCATGGGAGGAATGGGAGGAAT
>VFKU01000004.1 GCA_009885415.1 Rhodothermota bacterium | reverse complement strand
GCGCTGGTACGCCCAGGGCCATCAAGGCGTAGGCCACCATGGCGACGGGTCTTCGGCGCGTTGCCATATGTCAGTCTCCATTAACGGAATTCGCAGGGACCTCGGGAATCGCGCTCGGCCGTCTACGCTCCGAGGTCGTTTTCGTGTTCTACGGCGATCTTGCCACCCTCGAATTCCCAACAAAGACTTGAGAAGCGAGTATATCTCATTGATCGGTTTGGCCGACGACCGGCAATACGCGCCAGCCGGAGGTGGATTCTGTGAATTCCCGCGCGGCGAAGCACCAGATAACGGCGCGCTTGCCGGCGAGGTTGTCGCGGCGGCGGAGCAGATTGATCCGGGCGGGAGTCGAGCCGGATCCGCGCACGCCGACGACATCGACCGCCATTTCAAGTTCGCGGGCGAGGTGATCGCGCAGGCCGGCGTTGGCGGCGTAGAGGTCGGCGCCTTCGCTGTAGACCAGGGTGTGGCTGTCTCCGAGGAGAAGCACGGGACTCTGGCGATTCGTTTCGACGGGCTTGCCGGTTGCAGAGTCATTGACGCGGTAGACGGGAATGACTTCGCGGGCCAAGCCGGCGTCTTCGAGCATGCGCCAGAGATCGCCGGTCATGTCCAGGTCTTGTTTCTCGACCGTTGTCTGGAGGGGAGCGTCGCTCGCCAACCAATCGCGGCCCTTCAATTGCGCTGCGACGGCCTTCGCGGCGGAGGCGCAGGCCGCGCTGCTCCAGTGCGTGTCTTGTTTGCAGAAAAGTAAGTCCGCGTCACTCGCGCGCAGGCCGCGGAAAGTCTCGGTGAGATCGATCACGGTCACGCCGCGTTCGCGGAGCACGCCGTAGAACGTTTGCAGATCGGCCCCGAGGTTTGGGTCGCTCAGGCCCCCGGCGATTTTCTCAGGATAGATCACCGCCTTCGGCGGGACGGGCATGAGAATCAGCTCGATGCCGGCGCGTTTGAGTTGCTCGGAAAAATCGACAATCGCGGGCACCGGATCGGCGAAGTCGGGATTCTCCGCGCGGCTGACGGCGGCGGCCTGCGCGCCCCAGAAGGGCCCGGCGGAAAGATGGCGCAATTCGGACGCGAGGTACAGCCAGCCGTCGAGCCCGCGCCAGACGCTCGAGCCGGAGGCCTCCAGAGTGCCGGTGATGTCTTTCACGGTGGTCGCTGTGGCGAGGGTGGGCGTGGGCGCCGAGGTGACGGCGGGCGCGGTGGTGGGCGTGCCGGTCGCGTCACGCGCGTCGTCGCTCGTGGACGCCCAGAAGGTGTTGAGACGCAGCAAATTTTCGTCCGCGAGTTCGATGCGGTTGTAACTTCCGAAGCGCGCCTCGACGCTTTCCCACGGGACGAGATCGAGGTCGAGGGTCTCCCCCACTTCGAGACGCGCCGCGTCGGTCCATACGTTCTCGCGCATCCCCCAGAGGAACACGACGATGCCGGCGGCGGGCGCGTTTGGCCCTTTCAGGTTCGTCAGATGGAGCGTGATGACGCAATCTTTGTAGGGGACCGAACCCGCGCGCGGCGGGCGGGTCAACGCGGCGACGGTCCCGGTGACGTGCGAGGAGGTCCACTGATCCGGCGTGGGCGCGTCCGGCGCGCCGAGGCTGAGGCCGAGCAGCTTCCAGTCGCCGACGGCGAGTTCGCGCATGGCGAATTCCCAAATGACGAGTTTCTTTCCCGCGAGGCGATCGCGGCCGCGCTGGAGCTCGCGGCCCAATTGCTCGCGCGTCGCGTGGGCACCGGCGTCGTTGATCAGGAGCGTATCGAGCGGCGCGCCCAGCTCCGCCGAAAGCTGCTCGGCAAGACCGGCCCGCGCCCCCCACCCCATGCCTTCGAGCGAGAAGATATTCGCGAAACTGTCGCCGAGCAGCAGGATTTCCGCGTTGGGGTCGGGGCCCCAAGGCGCTCCGGCGGGGGTGGACACTTGCATGGTGGTGACGGTCTCGGGCGGAAAAAACGTCTGCCCCTCGGAGAGGTCGAGCATCGCGGCGATGTCGCCGTTGTTTTTCACTTCGACGGGGGCGCGCGCGAAGGAGGTCGTGTCCGTTGCGACTTCCGGCGCCGACTCGCGCACGAAACGAGCGAGCGCCTTCGCCGCGACGTCGAGTCCGGCGGGGGTCCAGTGCGTGTCGGTCGCCAGGTAGAGGCCGGCCTCGGACGCGCGCTTCGCTTCCATCACCGCGCCGGTCGGATCAACGTAACGGACACCGGCAGCATCGAGCCGCGCGCAAAACTCCGCGTAGGAGGGATTTTTCGGGGCCGCGTCGCCGGAGTAGCGGCCGGAGAAACGCTCCGGGTAGATCGTCGCCTTGTCGGGGGCCGGAAATAGGACCAGTTGAATGCCGCGGGCTTCGAGTTGATCGCGGAACTCCACGATGGCCCGGACGGGGTCGGGCTGAGGCGGCGTCTTCGTTTCGCCGCCGCTGCGCGCTCGCGCGGCCAGCACCTCGGAATCGAGGAAGCCGCGGCCGGTGACATAATCAATGCCCGGCCGAAAGAAGAGCCAGCCGTCGCGCCCGATGTAAGCGCTCTCATTGGCCGCGTGCAGACGTCCGACCAACAGGTCTTGCATCGGGGAGAGCAAACTTTTCGAGATAGCGGAAGAATCCTCGAGGTCGGCCTCGTAGGCCTGGATCCGGCGGAGCGCCTCGGCGTTGACCGCGGCCATCTTCGCGAAGGTGCTGCGAGATTCGTCCGCCTCGGACCATGCGCGCGTCGCGCCCGCGATGTGAGCGACTCCGGCCACGGGCAACTTTCCGTCACTGCGATAGGCGAGGAACTGATCGATCAGCGGGACGCAAACCATCAGCGCGATGAAGAACAGGGTCAGCGTCCACTTCACTCCCGGGCCGACGTCGGTCACGCCGACTTCGATGCGCGCGAGCTCTTCGCGGGACTTGGGTCGCTCGGTGTCGTTTGCGGGTGAGGTCATGGTTAGAAGATGAAGTAAATGAAGGGGTTAAATTCCTGCGTGGTCAATACGGCGACGGCGACGAGCAGCATCGCCATGCACCAGGCGGCCTTCGGCGCGGTGAGCCGGCGCGTGAAATCCCAGGTCTGCGGCGCGCCCCAGACGACGACGGCCGCGATGAGCATCGTTCCGAGGTAGTACGGCTGGTAGACGAGGCCGGCGATGAGATTCATGCCGTCCTGCGTGGGGCCCAGCCCGACGAGGTCTTGCAGGTAGGCCACCGCGGAGCCGAGGTCCCGTGCGCGAAAGAAGACCCACGCAAGGCAGGTGATCAGGAAGGTCAGCGCAATCCGGAACCCGCGCGGCGCGCGATGATAGAGACTGTTGCGGCCCTGCGCGCGCTCGAAGGCGAGCATGCCGCCGTGGATGCCACCCCAGATGATGAAGTTCCATGCGGCCCCGTGCCACAGGCCGCCGAGCAGCATGGTGGCGGCGAGATTGAGATAGGTGCGCAGCGTGCCCTTGCGGTTTCCACCGAGGGGCACGTAAAGAT
>VFKU01000364.1 GCA_009885415.1 Rhodothermota bacterium | reverse complement strand
TCACGAGGACTACCAGATCATCGGTAAGGTGAAGCACCACTTCGACGATCGCGAGACGGCGAGAAACATCCTCGAGGCGATTCGCGCGTGAGCGGCTGGCGCTACAGTCTCGACGAATTTTGTGCGATGGCGGGCGTTTCCGCGCCGGGCGCGGCGGTTTCCTTTTCGGCGGTGTCTACCGACACGCGGACGATTCAGCCAGGCGATGTTTTTTTTGCGCTCTCCGGTGAAAATTTCGACGGCAACCGCTTCGCGGTGGAGGCCTTTGCGAAGGGTGCGGCGGCGATAGTGACGCGATCGCCGAGTCCGCAGGGGCCGTGCGTCATCGCGGACAACCCCTTGCACGTGTTGCAGCACTTCGCGGCGGCGCATCGGGCGCGATTTTCGATTCCGGTGATTGCGATTACCGGTTCCTGCGGCAAGACGACGAGCAAGGATTTTACCGCGGCAGTATTGGCGACGCGATACAAAGTCGCGCGGACGGAGGGCAACCTCAACAACGAGATCGGCGTGCCGCTTTCGCTGCTGAAGCTCGACGACCTGACGCAGGTCGCCGTGATCGAGATGGGCGCGAACCACGTTGGCGAGATCGCGGGCCTGTGCGCGACGGCGCGGCCGACGGAGTCGGCGATTACCATGATCGGCGAGGCGCACCTCGAGGGCTTCGGATCGATCGAGCGTGTGGCGGAGGCGAAGTCCGAGATCGCTGCGGGGCTCGGGGCGAAGGACACGTTTTATGTGAACGCGGACGATACGCGTTGCCGGCGCATTGGCGAGCAGTGCCGGGCGCGCAAGATCTATTTCGGGCATGAGGGTGATGTCGTCATTCGTGAATGCGGCTTTGAGGCTTCGGGCGAGTTGCGGATCGTGCTTGATCCGATTGGGACCCTTCGGCTTCCGCTTGCAGCGCGGGCGCATGCGACGAATGTCGCGCTGGCGGTCGCGATTGGATTGCAGCACGGCGTGACGCAGTTCGAGCCGGCGCTGGTGGAAGCGGCGAGAAACGCGCGACGTTTCAAGGTCTTGAGCGTCGGTCCGCTGACGGTTCTTGACGACAGTTACAACGCCAACCCGTCGTCCATGCGCGCCGCACTTGAAGCCTTGGGCGAGCGTGCGGTGGACGGCGTGCGCATGGCGGCGTTGGGCGACATGCTGGAGCTGGGCGCGGAGGCGGAGCGGCTTCACCGGGAGATCGGGCGGAAGGCGGCGGAGTGCGGTGTGCGTCGCTTGTTCGTGCGCGGGACTTTTGCACGCGCGACGGCGGACGGTGCGATCGCGGCGGGGCTGCAGGCGGTGGAGGTGATGGATTCGCACGAGGCGATCGCGGGGGCGATTGCGTCGGTGGGGGAGGCCGGCGATTGCCTGTTGGTGAAGGGATCGCGTGGCATGCGGATGGAGAAAGTCATCGAGGCGCTCCAGGGGCACTACGGAGTCTCAATGAAAGCAGGCACGGCCGGGGGTTCGCACTAGGATGTTGTATTACCTTTTCGATGCGCTGAGGGAGCAGTTCAGCTTCTTCAATGCGTTCACGTACTTGACCACCCGCGCGGGGCTCGCACTGGTGACGGCCTTTGTGATGAGTGTCGCGATCGGGCCGCGCGTGCTGGAGTTCTTGCGCGCGCTCAAGGTGGGCCAGTTCATCAAAAAGGACCACGTCGAGAGTTTGCACGCGCTGCACAAAACCAAAGGCGGTACGCCAACGATGGGCGGGTTGCTGATCGTTTTGTGCGCGTCGACCACGCTGTTGTTGTGGGGCCGGTTGGGGAACCGCTTGCTGCTGGTCGCGCTGGCGGTGTTCATCGGGTTGGCCTTTGTCGGTTTTTTGGACGACTATATCAAGCTGCGCAAGAAGCACAATGACGGGCTCAGCGCGCGCGCGAAATTTACTGGGCAGATCGTGGTGGGCCTGTTGCTTGGGCTGTACGTTGTGCAGTTTCCCATCACTTACGGGGCGTATTTCCTGAAGGCGAACGACGTTTCGAATTGGGACGGGCTGATGCGTGCGTTCGTCGAAGAGCCCGGCCGCGACGCTTCGACCCAACTGGGGACTTTTGGAGCGCTGCTGAGTCCGGAACTCGTGGAACGGCTTCGCAAAGAGCCCGCGCAGCCGCAGACGCGCGACGCGTTGCTCAGCGAACTCAATCTCGCGATGGAGCGCCGCGATCTCTACAAGGAGGAAACTTGGCACAGCGCGCCGCTCAATGGCGAGCGGGACGCGATGCTCGGCATTGGCCTGGCGAACTTGAACAAGCGCGAGATGGTCCGGCTCAACCGCTTGATGATCGAGGCGGCGGCGCCGGGGTTTATCGTGAAAAGCCCGCGCCATTTGCAGACCAAGGTGGCCGTGCCGGGGCTGAAGGATTTGATGATTCCGCTCGGGGCGGCCGGGTATGTGTTGTTTGTGGTGATCATTATCGTCTCGACGTCGAATTGCGTAAATTTGACCGACGGTCTCGACGGACTCGCGGCGGGCGCGTCGGTGGTTTCAGTGTCGGCGTTTACGGCGCTGGCGTATATCGTGAGCCGCGCGGATTGGTCCAGTTACCTCTTCGTTACGTACATCCCCGAAGCCGGGGAGCTGGCGGTGTTCGGCGCGGCGGTGCTTGGCGCGGGGCTCGGATTTCTGTGGTTCAATGCGCATCCCGCCGAGGTGTTCATGGGCGACACGGGTTCGCTGGCGCTGGGCGGGGTGCTTGGCGCGCTGGGCGTGCTTACGAAACAGGAATTGCTGATTCCGATCGTGGGCGGGCTTTTCGTGATCGAGGGACTCAGCGTGGTGATCCAGGTGGGCTCGTTCAAGTTGCGCGGCAAGCGCGTGTTCAAGATGGCGCCGCTGCATCATCATTTTGAATTGCTCGGCTGGTCGGAGACCAAGGTCGTCGTGCGGTTTTGGATTCTTGCGTTCATGTTTGCGCTGATGAGCCTGGCGACGCTCAAATTAAGGTGAAGGCCATGATAGACGTAAAGAACAAGCATGTGACGGTGGTGGGGATGGGCCGCACGTCGGTGGCGCTGGTGCGCCTGCTTTTGCGTGAAGGCGCGATGCCTTTCGTGTCGGACGCGGAGAACCGCGCGAGCCTTGCGCCCTATAAGGAAGAACTCGAAGCGCTCGGCGTGCCGTATGAATGCGGCAACCACAGCCCGCTGGCGTTCCAGCGTTGCCAGGTGGTGATGCCGAGCCCGGGCGTGCCGCCGCACATCGAGCCAATCGCGCGCGCGGTGGCGCATGGCGCGGCGCTCGTGAGCGAGCTCGATTTCGCGTTTTCGCGCTGCACGGCGCCGGTGATTGCGATCACGGGCACGAACGGGAAGACGACGACGACCGAGCTTGTCGCGGCGATGGTGCGCGCTTGTGGATATCGCGTGGCGCTGGCGGGGAACAACGCGCTGCCGTTTTCTGGTGCGCTTTTGGATCCGGTGCCGGCGGATTACATTGTTTTGGAGATCAGCAGTTACCAGCTCGAGACCTCGCGCGAATTTCATCCCTGGATCGGCGCGATCTTGAATGTGACGCCCGACCACCTCGCGCGGCACAAGAGTATCGAGCAGTACGCGGCGGAGAAGGCCAAGCTTTTCGCGAGGCAGTCGCCGAAGGAATTCGCGATCGTGAATGCCGACGATCCCGTGTGCGCGGGACTATCGAAGCAGACGGCCGCGCAGCGCCTGGCCTTCAGCATCGAGAAGCGCGTGCCGGAGGGTCTGTGGGTGGACGGAAACACAATCCGGGAGGGTGCGCGCGAGGTCGCGGTGCGCGGGGACGTTCCGTTGCCCGGCCGTCATAATCTCGCGAACGCGGTCGCGGCGCTGACGGTGGTGCGCGCGGGTGGCTTCGACTGGGCGAAGTGCGTTCAGGCACTGCGCGTTTTCCGTGGCGTGGAACATCGCATCGAAGCTGTTTCGACTATTGAGGGCGTGCATTACGTGAACGATTCGAAGTCAACGAACATCGACAGTCTGCGTGTCGCGCTGGAAAGTTTTGATCGGCCGGTGGTGCTGATCGCCGGGGGCCGGGGCAAGGGGAGCGACTATCGTGTATTGCGGGAGGTGGTGTCGAAACACGTGAAGGCGATGGTGACGATCGGAGAG
>VFKU01000652.1 GCA_009885415.1 Rhodothermota bacterium | reverse complement strand
CTCCGACATGCCCTGGGCCGAGGCGCGGCTCGGTCCCGATCGCGTCCAGGGCGCCTATGCCTGGCAGCGATTCATCAAGGCCGGCAGCACGATTGCGAATGGCTCGGACTTTCCCGTCGAAGACGTGAACCCACTCTTCGGCTTCTACGCCGCCATCACGCGGCAGGATCGTGAGGGCAATCCGCCCGAGGGCTGGCAACCCGATCAGCGCATGACGCGCGACGAGGCGCTGCGCAGCTTCACCCGAAACGCCGCCTTCGCCGCGTTTCAGGAGGCCGACCTCGGCGCGATCGAAACGGGCAAACTCGCCGATCTCGCCGTGCTCGATAAGAACATCATGGAAATCCCGCCCGCCGAGATTTTGCAGACGAAGGTGGTCATGACTTTCTTCGGCGGCAAGGTCGCGTACGCCGCGCAGTGACCGCGCGTTGATCGCCCGGCTTTCACCCTCTAGACTTAGCCGCTCGCCCCAAAGGACCTCCGATTTCACATGAATGCCGCTGAATTGGCCCGCGAGGGCTTGGAAAAATACGGCGATTACCCCGCGTTTTACTTTGGCGACCGCGTGTGGTCGAGCCGAGAACACGCCGACTACGGTGCGCGGATTGCCACCGTACTGCGCGCCGCAGGCGTCCAGCGCGGGGATCGCGTTCCGGTCATTATGCCGAATTGCCCCGAGGTGCTTGCCGTTTTTCAGGCCGTATGGAAATTGGGCGCGGCGATCGTTCCGGTCACGCCGCAGTGGGGCGCGAAGGAAATCGCGCACGTCCTCGATCACTCCGACGCGAAGCTCGTCGTCACCTCGCCAGAACTCGTAGCACGCATGAACGAGGCGCGGCAGTCCGCGCCTCGCTGCGCGCAGGTGCTTGTCCTCGGCCCCACCGGCGGCGCGCCGGACGCGCGGGATATCACGCCAGAGATCGCCGCTGCGGTCCCCCTCGAGGGCATGGTGGACTGCGCAGAGGACGAGCTCGCGTTTCTCTTGTATACGTCGGGCACCACGGGCCATCCGAAGGGCGTGATGCTCTCGCACAAGAATGTGCTCGTCAATCACCGCACGGTCACGTCGATGGGACGGCTCCGCGAGCGCTCGCAGACGGTGCTCATGCTGCCGCTGAGCCACTCCTTTGGCGTGCTGATGATGAACGTGTGCTACCTCACCGGCTGCTCGGCGACGATCCTCCCGCGCTTCGATGCGCGCCAGGTGTTGGAGACGATCCACACGCGCCGCGTCACGCGATTCCCGGCCGTGCCGACGATGCTCGTGCACCTCGTCAATTTCTCCGAACGCGAGAAATACGACACCACCTGCCTCGAAAGCATCAACAGCGGCGCGGCGATTCTGCCGAATGAGGTCCGCGTGCAATTCGAGAGGCTCTACCAATGCAAGGTCCTCGACGGCTACGGCCTCTCCGAGTGCGCGCCGACCGCCTCGGGGTATTTCCAGCACGAGACCGTCCGCCCCGGCTCGATTGGCCGGCCGCTGCCGGGTGTGAGCATTTCGATTCAGGACGCCGCGGGAACCATGCTGCCGCAGGGCGAGGCCGGCGAAATCTGCATCCAGGGGCCCAACGTGATGCTCGGCTACTGGAAGGACCCGGAGACCACGCGCGAGACGCTGCGCGGCGGCTGGTTGCACTCGGGCGACATTGGCTTTTTCGACGCCGACGGTTTCCTGCATCTCACCGATCGCATTAAGGACCTCATCATCAAGGGCGGAGAAAACATTTCGCCGCGGGAAATCGAGGACGCGCTCTACGCGCATCCGGCCGTCGCGGAGAATGTCGTGGTCGGTGTGCCCGATCCGGTCTACGGCGAGAACATCGTCGCCGT
>VFKU01000627.1 GCA_009885415.1 Rhodothermota bacterium | reverse complement strand
TCGAGACCGCGCGCGAGGCTCGGGTCGAACGTCGCGTGCTCTTCGTCCACGCCGAGCGCGGTGAGCACTTCGGCCAGCTCCCGCATCTCGGCGAGGGCGGCCGTGGTTTCGGGCGAGTCGGGCAGGAGTTTAGTGAGGTGCTCGACGACTTGCATACGGGTCGAGCCGTCGATCGCGACGAAGGCGAGAATTTTATCGATCGTCGGCGGGTCGAGTTTCACTCCGGGGATGGGATCGCCGGAGTCGTCGATGCGGCCAGGGCCGAGTTCGAGGCGGACGTTGTGCTCCCCCACTTTACCCATTTTGTCGATGACGCGCAGGACGTGTTTCTGTCGCGCAATTTCGTGGATGCCGCAACTGCCGAGCAGCGCGTCGATAAGTTTGCGGTTGTTGATGAGCACGCGGTAACTCGGCGCGCCAAGCGCGCGCATCACTTCGCACATGACCGAGATGACCTCGCCATCCACCGCGACGGAGTCCGCGCCGGCAGCGTCGATGTCGAACTGCGTGAACTGGCGGAAGCGGCCGGGGCCGGGCTTGTCCGCGCGCCAGACGGGGCCGATGGCGTAGCGCCGGAACGGCGGCTTGAGTTGCTCCGGGTATTGCGCGAGCAGGCGCGCGAAGGGCACGGTCAAATCGAAACGCAGCGCGATCGCCTCACCCTCGGGGCTCTCGAGCCGGAAGAGTTCCTTGTTCACTTCCTCGCCGCCGGTGCCGAGCAGCACGTCAAGATATTCCAACGCCGGCGTGTCCAGCGGCACGAAGCCGTAGCGCTCGAAGACGTCCTCAATGGCGCGCACGACGCGCCGGCGGACGATGGCGTCCGCGGGGAGATAATCCGCGAAGCCCTTCAGCGTGCGCGGCTCGACGAGTTGTTTCTGGTCCGACATGAAGAACGGGATTCCCACTAGGCGTTGGAAACGCGCGGTCGCGCAGAAAATCGAAGCGGTAGTCTACTAAACACGCGGAATCGCCGCAAAGAAAAGGGCGAACGCCGCGGATTCCAACCGACATCTATCCGGTGCGCAAACTCTGTCGGCATCGATCAGCCCGTGGCGGAAAAAACCCGGAGGGTTGAAGATCGGCCGTCATTTGTTCCCAGAGGTCCAGTCCCCCACTGCTGGTCGCTTGCCGGTCTTGATCCATTGGTCGAGTTCGCGGAGGGCTTGGGTGACTTCTTCTGGGGAGAAGTTGCAGTGGCCGGAGGCGGTGGTGTAGCTGAGGGCGAAGAGGTCTTGCGTGCCGGCTAGGGCGGCTTTGGCGGCGTAGGCGTTGGCGTAGTTTGGGGGGACGAGGTCGTCGACCAGGGTGTGGAGGGCGAGGACGGGGTCGTGGG
>VFKU01000847.1 GCA_009885415.1 Rhodothermota bacterium | reverse complement strand
GATGAAAGAGGTCTACTCCGACAACAAGGATCTCGAACAGGAGTTCTGGGCTTACTGTCACACCGACGAGAATAGCGACCGTGTTGGCGAGTTTGCAATCGGCACCAATATCCAACTCAAGCATGTCATCGGCCATATTCTTCAGGACGAGAAAATCCCCGGCGTCCATATCGCCTTCGGCCATCCTTACGCAGAACACCGCGTGGCAAAATGTCGAGTTGGCAATCGAAAATCTCAAGCGCGCCCGGCTGCTTACTCCCGCGGCAATCCTGAAAAGTCCCCCGGCGCGCCTGCATCGCGCCCTGCGGCCCTCCGGCTATTTTCGCGTGAAAGCGAAACGGCTCCGCTGTTTCTGCCGCCATCTGGTCGAGAATTATGGCGGCAGCATGGCGCGGATGGCGCGGCGACCGCTCGCCGAACTGCGCAAGGAATTGCTCGGCGTGCACGGCATCGGTCCGGAGACCGCCGACGACATTTTGCTGTACGCCTGCGGACATCCGGTTTTCGTCGTCGACGCCTACACGCGGCGCATCCTGGCCCGTCACGGGCTTGTGCGGCCGAACATCGGCTACGAGGAGTTGCGCGCGGTGTTCGAGACGCGCTTTCCGGCCGATGTCCCGATGTTTAAGGAGTACCACGGGCTCATCGTCCACACCGCCAAGGAATTCTGCCGGCGCACTCCCCAGTGCGCGCAGTGTCCCCTGCGCGCAAGATTGAAGCGGGGTCAACCCCTGTCGGTCTGAGGGCGCGCGCCGCGCCGGAGTGACATGCGCGCAACTTTTGTCGTAGAGGACCGGATTCAGACGTCAGGCAATTGACATCGGTACGGGTTTGCTCGACACCACCCGCATGGTAAGCCGCTCGCGGGGGTCGCCTTGGGTGCGTTCGACATTGGCCGGAGCGCCGTAGACCGCTTTGGCGGCAGCCTCGATCGTGGGCTTGAATGCGGCGAAGGTGGCGTCGTCGTTCGGCGCGAGGAGGCGGTCGTTCGCCACGAGGACGAAGCTCGAGGGATCAAATTTCAGCTTCCCGGCGAAGGCCTCGTCCTCTTCGAGGAGGCGGCAGGCCTTGAGCGTGAGGCGCAGCGCGGCTTCAATGCGCGCGGTCAGCGTCGCTTCGGCGGGGCGTTTCAAGCGCACGAGAACGCCGAGGCGGCCGTCGCCGTAATCGACGCTGATGTTCTGCTCGTGGCCGATCAAGATCGTGCCGTGGCCGTGGTGGATGTGGCCGTAGTCGGCCACGTCGATCAACACACCCGGCACCGCGCGGCGCT
>VFKU01000120.1 GCA_009885415.1 Rhodothermota bacterium | reverse complement strand
CCGCAACGTGATGGCCGATCTCGAGGAAATGGGCTACCTCCAACAACTCCACACCAGTTCCGGCCGCGTCCCCACTGATAAGGGCTACCGCTACTACGTCGATTTCCTCATGCGGATTCAGGACGTGACCCAGGCCGAGCGCGCGCGGGTCGAGCTTCAGTTGACCGGGCAACTCAGCGACGCAGAAACGATCCTCCGCCAGACCAGCTATTTGCTGGGCCTCATCTCGCACCAAACCAGCATCGTCGAAGCGCCGCGCGCCAGCATCGCCAAACTGCGCCGGGTGGAGCTGATCCCCATCGCCGAGCACCGTCTGGCCTTTCTGCTGGCCGACAACTACGGCGGCGTACGTACCTGCGTCCTGCCGACCGAGCGCGCGCTGACCCTCGACGAATCACAGCGCCTCAGCCATTTCCTGAACGATCACCTGCACGGCACGCCCGTCGATACGCTTGCCGAGTCTCTCAGCGAGAAGCTGCAACGCTTCGTGGATGAGCAGCGCACGCTGGCGAACCAGGCGCTCGAACTCGTCCGCCTGGTTCCGGCCCCCGAAGGCGGCAAGCTCTTCCTCGAAGGCACCACGCAACTCTTCGAGCAACCGGAATTCCAGAATGTGGACCGCGCGCGCGGGGTCTTCGGTTTGCTCGAGGAGCAAGATCGCGTCATCGAGCTCCTGCGCGCCGGTGCGGCGAATCCCGAGCCGCACTCCTCCCGCGTCGTGATTGGCAGCGAAGCGCATCATCAGGGCTTCGAGGAACTCAGCCTCGTCTCCGCGCCCTACAAAGTCGGCGACACCACCGTCGGCATGGTCGGCGTGCTCGGCCCACGCCGCATGCCCTACTCCAAGCTGGCCGGACTGGTCGAATTCACCGCGTCCCGTCTCGGCAGCCTGCTGTCGCGTCTGGCCCGCTAGTTTACAGGGGATTTTTTCGCACCATGAGCGAGCAAACAAAAGAAACCGAACTGGAGCGGCGTCTGCGCGAACGCGCGGCCGCCGAAGAAAGCGCATCGGCCGCCCTCGAAGCGCCCCCGGCCGATCCTGCGGGCGACGCCACGGAAGTGAACCCGCTTGCCGCAGCGGAAGAAGAAAACGCAGCGCTCCGCGATCATCTCCTGCGCGCGCGCGCCGAGTTCGACAACTTCCGCAAACGCACCGCGCGCGAAGTCGAGCGGATCCGCAAGACCGCCGCCGAGTCGCTCATTCACGAGCTACTGGGCGCGGTAGACAATCTCGAACTCGCGCTGAAGCATTCCGCGCGCGAAGGCGATCCGCTCACCGTCGGCGTGCGGCTCGTGCACAAGCAGATCCTTGACGTGCTCGAACGCAACGGTCTCGAAAAAATCGAGGCCGCCGGCACACGCTTCGATCCGAACATCCACGAGGCTGTCGCGCAGTCCTCTTCCGATCGCGTCGCTGCGGACCACGTCATCGAAGAATTTCAACGCGGGTACCGGCTGGGCGGGCAAATCCTTCGCCCCAGCAAGGTACTCGTCAGCCGCGGCCCCGAAGGGGCCCCGCGCGAGAGCTAAACCAGCGCCACGCGTTTCCATCGAAACGGCGCGGAAGCGCCTGGGAGAAAGCAGTCATCCATGGGTAAAGTCATCGGCATCGATTTAGGCACCACCAATTCCTGCGTCGCCGTCATGGAAGGCGGCGAGCCGCGCGTCATCCCCAACGCCGAGGGCAGCCGCACCACCCCCTCTGTCGTCGCCTTCACCCGCGACGGCGAGCGCCTCATCGGCGCGGCCGCGAAACGCCAGGCCGTCACCAACCCGACGAACACCGTCTTCTCGGTGAAGCGTTTCATGGGCCGCCGATTCAGCGAGGTTTCCGCCGAACGCGCCCACATGCCCTACAAGGTGAAGGCCACCGACGGCGATGATTGCCAGATCGAAGTGCAGGGCAACCTGCACCGCCCACCGGAGATTTCCGCGATGATTCTCCAGAAGATGAAGGAGACGGCGGAAACTTACCTCGGCGAGGCGGTCACGCAGGCCATCGTCACCGTGCCGGCCTACTTCAACGACGCGCAGCGCCAGGCCACCAAGGACGCAGGCCGAATCGCCGGGCTCGAAGTCCTCCGCATCATCAACGAGCCCACCGCCGCCGCACTCGCCTACGGTCTCGATAAGAAGATCAACGAAAGAGTCGCGGTCTACGACCTCGGCGGCGGCACTTTCGACGTCTCGATCCTCTCCATCGGCGACGGCAGCTTCGAAGTGATGAGCACCAACGGCGACACGCACCTCGGCGGCGACGATTTCGACGACGCGATCATCAATTTCCTCGCCGAGGAATTCCGCCGCGAGCACGGCATTGACCTCCGCAAGGACCCCATGGCCCTGCAACGCCTCAAAGAAGCCTCCGAGCGCGCCAAGTGCGAGCTCTCCACCACGACCAGCACCGACGTCAATCTCCCCTTCATCACCGCCGACGCCTCAGGCCCGAAACATCTTTCGGTGACGCTCACCCGCTCGAAACTCGAGCAGCTCTGCGACAACCTCCTCCAACGCACGAAGAACCCGTGCCGCCAGGCCCTCGAGGACGCCGGTTTGAAGGCGGAGCAGATCGACGAAGTGATCCTCGTCGGCGGCATGACGCGTATGCCCGCGGTCATTGAGACGGCTCGCGCTCTCTTCCGCAAGGAGCCCCACCGCGGCGTGAACCCGGACGAAGTCGTCGCGCTCGGCGCGGCCGTGCAGGGCGCGGTCCTCGCCGGCGAAGTGAAGGACGTGCTCCTTCTCGACGTTACGCCGCTTTCGCTCGGCATCGAGACCCTCGGCGGCATCTGCACCAAACTCATCGAGCGCAACACCACTATTCCCGTCACGAAACGCCAGGTCTTCTCGACTGCGAGCGACAATCAGAAAGCGGTGACCATCCACGTCCTCCAAGGCGAGCGCGAACTCGCCTCGGACAACCGCACGCTCGGCCGCTTCAACCTCGAGGGCCTTATGGCCGCTCCGCGCGGCGTGCCGCAGATCGAGGTCTCCTTCGACATCGACGCGAACGGCATCGTCCACGTCTCCGCCAAGGACCGCGCGACCAGCCGCGAGCAGAAAATCCGCATCGAATCCTCCAGCGGACTCAGCGAGGAAGAAATCGAGAAGATGGTCTCCGAAGCGCAGTCGCATTCCGGCGACGACAAGCGCCGCCGCGCGCTCATCGAAGCCCGCAACGAGGCCGACTCGCTCCTCTACCAGACCGAGAAGTCTCTCAAAGATTTTGGCGACAAGATCAGCCCCGAAGACCGCGAGAAAATCGTCCAGGCGCGGACCGCGCTGCAGGAATCGCTCACCACCGAAGACTTGGAACGCATCCAGGCCGCCACGGCTGAACTGACCGCCGCCGCGCACCCGCTCGCCGAGGCCATGTACGCCGCCACCTCCGCCGAAGCCGCCCAAACCAACCCCGGCGCCGCGCCGGAAGAAGAGGCCAAGTGAAGCGAGGCGCCGGATATTTTTCCGGCCGTCCGCGCTGACTCCCACGCACCATGTCCAGAGACTATTACGAAATACTCGGCGTCCCCCGCGAGTCCGATGAGGACGCGATCCGCACCGCCTACCGCAAACTCGCGCACCTGTATCACCCCGACAAAACCGGCGGCGATAAAGCGGCCGAGGACAAGCTAAAAGAAATCAACGAGGCCTACGACGTCCTCAAGAACAAGGAGAAGCGCGCGCGCTACGACCGCGGCGGCAGCTCAGGGGCCGGTGGCCAGGGCTTCGGCGGATTCGGCGCAGGCGGCGGCTCCCGCTTCGACGACATCT
>VFKU01000246.1 GCA_009885415.1 Rhodothermota bacterium | reverse complement strand
GCGCCAGTACGCGGGCTACGTGATCGCGGGCGGCGTCACGCTGCTGCTCCTCGCCGTCGCGATCGTCGAGTGGCGCTACGGCCTGCTGATCCCCACGCTTCGATCGCCCGCCCCCTTCGCCGCGGGACAGACCGGCGGTTTCGTCGTAGTCGATCCTTCGCGCATCGCCGCGCTCACGCCGGATCTCATCGAGCCTGGCATCGGCCGCCTACCGCGCTGGCTGGTCAGCCGCTTGATGCCCTATGAAGCGGGCAGCGCAGCAGTTCTGGACATGGACGGCCGACAGGTCGCGCTCACGGGCTACCTGAACGCACAGAGGCTCGCCCCGCTGATCGCGCGGGAGTCGGCGAAGGCGGACTTACAACACCACGCGCCGGAGATCAAATGGGCCGGGCGCGCCCACGAGATTCGGCCGGGGATGCTCGTCGTCCAGGGGGCCATTCCATTTGATCCCGACGCGGAGCAGTCCTTCGGCTCCATGTGGGACACCTCGTTTACGCCGGTGCCGCTGACCGCCGAGGGCGGACACTTCATCGAAGCCGTCTTCGACAATCGCCGCGGCCACGCCTATCTGATTTCCGCGTCGTTTCTTCGCGCTTACGATATCGATCTGTCGGAAAACCAGCACGAGATTTCGCTGAGTAGTCTGCAATTCGTACGCGAGGCGCGGTTTACGGCGGACTTCGCACCGCCCGACACCTTCCGCATGAAGCTCGTGCTGGACATCGTACCCGAGGCGATCGACCGGCTCGGCGTCGTCAACCTGAAAGTGGGCATCGAGGAATCGATCAACGAACTCGCCCAGCGGTGGCGCGACGACCTCGGCCTCGATCTGCGCGGCGAGGCGCGGTGGGAAGAAAATACGATCGTATACGAGTATCAACTCAAGAGCGCACGGAAACTGCTGCGCTTGGCGCGCGACGGGAAATTGAACTGAGCGCTCAGGACATCTGCCTGCGGCCGTCAAGTGCGTGCGCGAGCGTGCCTTCGTCGGTGTACTCAAGCCCCCCGCCCATCGGCACGCCGTGCGCAATGCGCGTCACCTTCACACCGGGCTGCGCCTGGCGCGCGAGGTAGAGCGCGGTCGCCTCGCCCTCCGCCGTCGCGTTCGTCGCCGCAATGATCTCGCTCACGCGGCCGGACTTCAGGCGCCGGAAGAGCGCGTCCATCTCGAGTTCGTCCGGCCCGACGCCTTCGAGCGGATTCAGCGCGCCGTGCAACACGTGGTACACGCCGCGGTACGTACCGCCGCGCTCGATCGCCATCGCACCCGAGGGCTGCTCGACCACACAAACGAGGCCTTGATCGCGCCGCGCATCGCTGCAGATCGCGCAGGGGTCCGACTCGGTCAGATTGCGACAGATGGAACACTTTCGGATGGCCTCGCGTGCGCGGCGCACGGCTTCGCTGAGGGCCGCGGCATCCTCCGTGGGCGCGCTGAGCAGGTGCAGCGCGTAGCGCTCTGCGGTGCGTTTTCCCACGCCCGGCAGACGGCGAAACGCCTCGATGAGCCGCTCGACGGCCGGGCTATTGAGCAGCATGATCGCCGGACGGGTCGGATAGAAGTTCCGCGCGACGGCGCGCCCATTCCTCGAGCTTGTCCTGGCGCGTGAGGAGATCCAGCCGTTCGGGAAAGAGGATGCCGTTCAGGTGATCCGTCTCGTGCTGGATAATGCGCGCCAAAAAATCCTCGGCCTCCATCTCGAATTTTTCGCCGGTCGGTTCCTGCGCGCGGAGAAGCAGCCGTGTCGCGCGCGGGACCTTGGCGTAAATCCCCGGCATGCTAAGGCAGCCCTCCTCGCCCTCGGCCTGGCCGTCCATCGTGATGATCTCGGGATTGACAAAAGCAATCGGCTCGGCGTCGGGCTCCTGCAGGACGAACACGCGCTTGGCGAGGCCGACTTGCGGCGCGGCAAGCCCCACGCCCTCGTTCGCGCGCATCGTCTCGATCATATCGCCGATCAGACGTTGCAGACGCTCGCCAAAATTCTCGACGGGACGCGCGAGTTGTGTGAGCGGATCATCCGGGTAATAGACAATTTTGCGCAGGGCCATGACAAAATCCTAACACACAGCGCGGCCACGGGCCAAGAGACGGGCGCTATCCGCGCAGGTCTTTTTCCAGCTTCGCGACCAACTGGCGCAAGGACTCATCGCGTTCGAGTTCTTCCCTAATCTTGTGACAGGCATAGAGCACCGTTGTGTGGTCCTTGCCGCCGAAGACCTCGCCGATTTCGCTCAGGGTCATGTTCGAGATGAGATCTTTGCACAGGTACATCGCGATCTGGCGGGGATAGGCGATCTGGCGCTGGCGGTTCCGTCCGCGCATGTCGCCGATGCGCACATCGAAATGTTCGGCGACGACTTTCTGGATCCGCTCGAAGGTGATCACTCTCAAATTCGAGCGACCAATAATGTCATGGAGGACCTGCTCAACCATCGGCACGCTAATGACGTTGCCGGTGAGTTTGCTGTAGGCGAGCACGGTGACCAGTGCGCCTTCGAGCTCCCGGATGTTGCTGGTGACGACCGTGGCAATGAAGCGCACGACCTCCGGGTCGAGCGTGATGCGCTCCTCGCCGGCCTTGTTCTGCAAAATCGCCATGCGCGTCTCGAAGTCCGGCGGCTGGATGTCGGTGACCAGGCCCCACTCGAAGCGCGAGACGAGGCGCTCCTCCATCCGCTGGATTTCCTTCGGGCCGCGGTCGCTCGACAGCACGATCTGCTTGTGCATGTCGTACAATTCGTTGAAGGTGTGGAAGAACTCTTCCTGTGTCGCCTCTTTCCCGGCAATGAAGTGGATATCGTCGATCAGAAGTACGTCGGCATGACGGTATTTCGCGCGGAATTTCGGCGTGGACTTCTTGGCGATGCTCTCGATGAGCTGGTTGGTAAACAGCTCGGAACTGATGAAGACAATATTCAGCTCGGGGTCGCGCCGCAACAATTCCTGGCCGATCGCGTGCATGAGATGCGTCTTGCCGAGCCCCGTCTGGCCGTAGAGAAAGAGAGGGTTGTAGGCGCGGGCCGGCGACTCGGTGACCGCCTTGGCGGCGGCGTGCGCGAAGCGGTTGCCCGATCCAATGACGAATCGATCGAAGGTGTAGCGTTCGTTGAATCCGAGCAAACGTCCCGCGCTCACCGAGGCCCGCTCGCGCATCGCGCCATTGAGTCGAGACTTCGGCGCGGTCGCCGGCGCGGCGCTCTGGCGTGACGGCGCGTTTCGCGGCGAGGGCTCCGAGGTCGGCACGTAACGGATTTCACGGAAATCCGGCAGCACCTCGACCAGCGACTTGCTGATGGTGTCCTGATAGTGTTCGCGCAGCCAATTGGCGAAAAACTGACTGGGCACGAGGACCGTCAGCAGACCGTCCTGATAGGACTCAAAGCGGGCCTGGGAAAACCAGTTGTCGTAACTGTGCTCATCGAGCGCGCGCCGAAGGCCTTCCTGGGCCAATAGCCACGGATTTCCCGCCGTCACGCCCGCCCCCTGCATCGTTCCATCTGCGCCATGCCCACCCTTCTCGCCCTGCCCCATCGTTCACGCCCCTGCCCTTTCTACGCGCGGCCCCGTCCGGTCATTGCACCGGCCGATCGCCCCCCGTCTCCCGGTTCTTCATCGCGTCCCAAACGGAATCGAGTTCTTCCAGACTGCATTCTTCAATACGGCGGCCGCTGCGCGCGACCTCCTCCTGCACGCCTGCAAAGCGGACGGAAAACTTCCGGCTCGATGCGCGCAACGACTCCGCGGCGTCGGCGGACACGAAGCGGGACACGTTGACGACGGAAAACAACACGTCTCCCAGTTCGGAGCAGATCTGCTCGTGGGCCCCGTCGGCCATCGCGCGATCCAGTTCATCCACTTCTTCGCGCAACTTGGACATCGCACCGCGCGCGTCGGGCCAGTCGAAACCCACCCGGGCGGCGGCCAGTTGCAACTCACGCGCCTCCCATAACGCGTCAATCACATTCCTCACTCCAGTGTGCTCTTCGCCGACATCACCGGGCGCAGCGCCCAAACAGACACACTTCTCCCGCAGCGAAATTGCAACTACCGAGAGATCTTCGAGGTGGCGGCCGAACTCCGCACCCACCGCCAGATACTACACGGAGCAAAATTTCCGCTCCGCACGCAAAATCTAAAATCAATTCGCGGAGTATATCACCCGAATAGGGGATGCGCAAGGGAAAAATTCTCCGCAGAATGCGCACGTGCTTTGCGTGTCGCGACGAAGCGCTTGACTTTTTGGAAGTGTATTGTCCTTCGCGTATTCTTGATACACGCGACGCGAATCGGACCCGGGGGACTTGCGCGCGCGGCACATTTCTGCACCGCACTTCGATCGACGGCCGGACGACACACGCACATGATGCTTCCACTTGCGATAACGATGGGCGACCTCAACGGCGTCGGGCCGGAAATCCTCGCGCGCGCCTTCGCACGGCCGGGCTTCGCGCGGGAGATCGCCCCCGTCGTGCTCGGATGCCCGCAGGCCTACGCTCATGCGCGGGCGCTTTGCTCCGATGCGCCCCCGGCCGTACTGGTGAACTCCGCCGCCGAAGCGGTCGCTGCGCTCGATCGCGGACTTCCCTTCCTGGCGGACACCTTCCGTGCGCCGGAGCGGCGCCCCGGCGTGCTAGACGCCGACGCGGGCCGCGCTGCGATGCATTGGCTCGCGCGCGCCGTGGATCTGGCGGTCGCCGGAGAGGTCGCGGGCGTGGTGACGTGTCCAATCAACAAGGAAGGCATCCACCTCGCGGGGCATACCTCCCGAGGTCACACGGACTTCATCGCGCAGCGCACCGGAGCGCCCGCGTACCGGATGTCGCTCGTCGTGCGCGACCTGCTCGTAATTCACATCAGCGATCACGTCTCGCTCCGCGCGGCGCTCGATGAGGTGCGGTGCGACCGCATCGTCGAGAGCATTCGCCTCGCCGACGAAACGCTGCGGCGCCTCGGCCGGCCCAAACGGCGTATCGCCGTCGCGGGGCTCAATCCGCACGCGGGCGAGGCCGGCGCATTTGGCTCCGAAGAACGCGACGAGATCGCCCCGGCGGTGGCGCTGTGCCGCGCGGAGGGCATCGAGTGTTCCGGCCCGCATTCTCCGGACGCGATTTTTCGCCAGGCCATCGCGGGCGGCTATGACGCGGTGATCGCGATGTACCACGATCAGGGACACATCCCCATGAAACTGGCCGGGCTGGACGATGGCGTCAACATTACGTTGGGCATCCCGATCGTGCGCACGTCGGTCGATCACGGCACGGCCTACGATATCGCAGGAACAGGCGCCGCGCGCGAGCAAAGCCTGATGGCGGCGTGCCGGCTGGCGGCGCGGCTGGGTCGCACGAAAGCGAGGGCGAGATGATGGTGCGTGTTGCATTTTTTTTGGCGATCGTTTCGCTGGCGCAGGCCCAGACGCTGGAGCTGCAGGCGAAACGCTATCGCGTCGGGCCCAATCCGGTGTCGGTCGCGCTGGCCGATTTGAACGAGGACGGCGTGCTCGATCTCTTGGTGGCCAACCGCGGCCGGCTGATGGACATCGGCGACGCGCACCCGGCGGAAGAAAACATTTCATACCTCATCGGCCGCGCAGACCGCAGCTTCGATGCGCAGCCGCCGCTGCCCTGCGGCTTCGGACCGTACCAGGTGGTTGTGGCGAACATCGACGCCCTCAAGGCCCCGGACATTGTGGTCGCAAATTTTCACGCGGTCCGCAACCGCGACCTGACGCTGCTGCGTAATCTCGACAACTCCGTCTTCGAGCCGAAGCACTTCAGCGTGCCCGACGACGCGCTGCGCTACATGCAGTCGCGCGACAGCGAAGGCAAGCCCTACTTCGCCACGCCGGGGCTCACGTCGGTCGCCGTGGCCGACGTGAACGGGGACGGCT
>VFKU01000677.1 GCA_009885415.1 Rhodothermota bacterium | reverse complement strand
GCGCGCAACAAGGTGGCGAGTCCTTTTTCCGGCACGAGGCGGCCGGCGTAGACGATGTAGTCGCCCGGCGCGCGGCGCATTTGGAAGCGCGCGGGATCGATGTACAGGGGCGTCGGCCACAATTTTTCGGGCGGCACGCCGCCCTGCTCGAGTTTACTGCGGAGAAATTCGGAAGAGCACAAGAATGCGGTGACGTTCTCCTCGTAGATTTTCATCGTTTTGTGGAGGTACATGGCCCCGGTGACGAGGAGGCTGGCGGCGAGGGAGTCTTTCATGCAGCGCTGGCCGATGCAATGGTAGAACTTGCCCGGCAGGCAACGTTCGCAAATCTCGCCTTTGTGCGGGATGTAGAGCTGGTAATTCGGACAGACCAGTTTGTAATCGTGGATGCTCTGCACGGCGGGCACGCCGGCCTCGCGCAGGGCGTGGAGAATCGAGGGCGAGAGATGATGATCGATGATGTGAAGGTGCGCGACGTCCGGCCGGAGATCGCGCAGGAGAGCACGGAGCTTGGTGCGCGCTTCAAAGGAGTAGACCGTACCGCCAAGGATGCGCCCGGCCCTGGCGAGACCGCTCGCCACGTTAATGCCGCCGTAATCCATGGGGCTGACGAAATATTTTGATTGCGCGCTGGGCCGATTGCGCGAATCGAGCATCGAGAAATGGATGACTTCGTGGCCCTTCGATTCGAGCAGGGCGGTGAGGTCGAACATGTAGCGCTCGGGGCCGCCGGAGGGCCGGAAGAACTTGTTAATCTGGAGAATACGCATCCTGCGCCTCAACCACCCGCGTGCGCGGCGCGGTCTACTTGCGGCGCGTGGGCGTACCGCGCAAAATGTGCAACGGTCGGGCGCTCCCCTGTTCGGGTGCGCGGGAGGAACGTGCGTGTGAATGGTGTGAGCATTGACGGACCCCGCCGCATGTCCGGGGAGTGTAGCATGAGGCCGGGAGCCGTCGATTGACACCGATACTCGCGTTCGAGGAGGGATATGTCCCGCGGATGTGGGGCGGGACGCGTCTCCGCGAGGTCTTCGGAAAACCCGTGCCCGCGGACCGGCCGGTGGGCGAGGCGTGGCTTGTCGCCGATCACGAGCAACACGAGAGCGTGGTGAAGGACGGCCCACTCGCTGGGCGCACGCTCGGCAGGTTGCTTGCCGAGAATGGCGCGGCGCTCCTCGGC
>VFKU01000116.1 GCA_009885415.1 Rhodothermota bacterium | reverse complement strand
GTAGGTCTCCGTCGTGCCGTAGTTGCGCCCGAGCAGAATCGGCATGAGGTGCATGCCCGTGATCACCTGCTCCTCGATCGCCTTGTGGTTCTCGTAGAAAATGCTCGACTGCGACGCGCCTTGCACGAGCTTCACATCCACGTTGTCGTAGGTCACCAGGTTCTGGTCCGACTCGAGCCCGCTCAGCGTGTCGCGCAGGTCGTCGAAGGTGCCGTCGATGCGCTCCTTGTAGGCCTCCGGCGATTCGCCGCGCTGCCGCTCGTCGGGTTTGTAGCTGACGTGCAGCTTGGGCCAGCCGGCATTGTGCGTCGCCTTGGCCATGTCCTCGATGAGCCGCTGTTGAATCTTGATCAGGAACGGAATGCTCCGCAGCATCGAGCGACCGTAGGGATTTGTCCCGTCGCGGTCCATGCCGATGTAGATGAAGCGGTCCATCGGCAACTTGACCGGCTCGCCGTCCTGCAACTGATACGCCTGCAAGCGGCCGTTCTCGCGCCGGAAGCGCACAGTCCAAACGTCCACCGGCACGACATCGTGAATGCTCTCGCGGCTCTGCGTGAGCACAATTTCCAGCGCGGCCGCGCCAAACGTAAACAGTGACGAGTAAAAAATATCGAGCAGGCCGTCCATCCCGCGATCGCCGGAGTTCACGCGGCCGTTCAACTCGTCCACGAGCCGTTCCGCGCGCTGCTGCGCGACCTCCGAGCTCGGCTCGGTGATGATCGTGTCGAAGCCCGTCTGGCACAGACGCTTCCACGTCCACACCGCGTCGCTGATGTCCGGGATCGTGTCGCGGAAATACCGGAACACGTCCAGCATGAAAAACGGCGTCGCGCTCGGCAGCGTGATGAAGTCCCCCTGCAAGCGGTTCACCAACGTCAACTCGTTCCCAAACCCGTCCTCGGGCCGCGTCACCGTGCGGAACGACCCCGCCCGCACGTCCGGCCGCGCCGCCGCCGGTTTCGCCACGCCGCGCAACACATCCAACCATTTCGCCATCGGGTGCTCCTCGACTCGCACATGTTCCCTATAGATAGCTGCGGCTTGTTGCACTCCCTGGGCCGCAGATGGGCCGGCGAAATGTCGAAAATCTCGAATGCGTGCAAAAATAGAACATATTTATACGTAAACTAGACTTTCTTTTGTTCGTGTAGTGTTAATTTCCGCAGAAGGGCTTTACTTTTTTCGGACTCCGGCCTAGAATCAGGCTGGGTTGCGGATTCTGCGGGTGGCTGGCCCGAGTTCCGCCGCCGAAGGCCGGGACATAAACGCGCGTTACGCTGCGGGTACACGGTCGGCGTTTCGCGCAGACGTGCGAGCTGCACAGGAGTACCCAGATGCAACGCAGTTCAGTGTGGGCGAAGGCGCTATTGGTTCCCTCGGTGATCCTGGCGCTCGCGGGACCGACTCCACTCGCGTCCGCGCACAGCAGCGGCGGCCTCCCCATCGGGCCCGCCCTGCGCACCGAGCCCCGCGCCGCCGGCGCCGGCAACAACCTGACCTTCATCAACTTCGAAACGCCGCACGTCCATCCGCTCGACCTCAGCCCCGATGGCCTGTGGCTCGCCGCATGCAACACGCCCGACGGCCGCATCGAAATTTACTCGATCAACCAGACCACCGGCGCACTCACGCACAGTTCTTCCGTCACCGTCGGCGTCGACCCCGTCTCGGTGCGGTGGCGCAGTAACACCGAACTCTGGGCGGTCAACGCGATCTCCGATTCGATCTCGGTCATCGACCGCACACTCGGCCAGGTCACCGACACAATCATCACCTACCGTCTCGCCGACACCGGCAGCGTGCTCGCCGGCTCGCCCAACGGCGACGAGCCGATGGACGTGGTCTTTATCAACGCCGG
>VFKU01000073.1 GCA_009885415.1 Rhodothermota bacterium | reverse complement strand
TGATACACGCCGGGGAGGAAGGCGGCGGCGTAGTTGGAAGCGCCGCCGGGAGGGAGGCCGCCGCCACGGAGAGCGATGAAGCCGGGGAGGTTTTGGTTTTCGGTGCCGAGGCCGTAGGTGACCCAGGAGCCGAAGCTGGGGCGCACGAGGCGGGCTTCGCCGCAGTTCATGAGGAGGAGCGAGGGCTCGTGGTTGGGGATGTCGGCGTACATCGACCGGATGACGCAGAGGTCGTCGGCGCATTCGGCGGTTTTCTCGAAGAGTTCGCTGATCTCGATTCCGCTCTGGCCGTATTTTTTGAAAGTGAAGGGCGAGGGAAAGGCGGCGCCGGTGGGGCGTTCGGTGGGGAGATTGTCCATGGGGAGTTTTTGGCCGGCGAGTTCGGTGAGGCGCGGCTTGGGGTCGAAGGTGTCGACGTGGGACATGCCGCCGTTCATGAAGATGTGGATGACGCGCGTGGCCTTGGGCGCGAAATGCGGTGCGCGCGACGCGAGCGTCGAGGCGGCAGGGTCGGCCGCGGCCGGGGTGGAGAGTCCTGCGCCAAGCAGTCCGGCGAGGCCGTAGGCGCCGAAGCCGAGGCCGGTGCGCGCGAGGAAGTCGCGGCGTGAGAGCGCGAAGTCGTGTGGGGTGAGGGCGTGCTGGTCAGACATGGTGTGGAGCTTTCTTTTTTTGGGAGCGGGGGGAATGGGAAGAACAGGAAGCAGGGGAGGAATGGGATGGATGGAAGGCGTGGGGCGGCTGGGCGAGGATTTTTGGAGCGGCCCGATCACGGGTTTGCGTCGAGGGTTGTGTGGGTCTAGTCGACATACATTAGCTCGTTGCTGAGGAGGAGGACCTGCGCGAGTTGTTCCCACGCGCCCAGGGGGGCAGGGGGCGGAGGCGGGGGGCCGGAGAAATCGGCCCGGGCCTCCCATTCGGTGCGGTAGGGATTGGGGTCTTTTGGTGTCTCAACGTAGCGCACGCGCTGCGCCCATTCGAAGGAATCGTAGCCGTCGCTTTCCCCGGAGGCGGTGACGAAATCGATGGTATCACCGGCGGACACCGAGACCTGTTCGTGTGTCATGTCGGCAAAATTGTTGAGCACGTGCCACTGGCCGAGGAGGCCGTATTGGCTCGAGATGATCAGGCCGGTGACGCCGTCGCCGTGCTCGTCGCCGTGGCGCAGGCGGCTGGAGATGCGGACGACGCCGTCGAAGGGCGCGACCCAGCGGCGGATGGCGGAGGTCTCGGGGGTGCGGCCGGGGTGTCCGCCGCGGCTGCCGATCGAGACCCATGCGAGTTTTGGATCCGGCATCACGTCGCTCGCGCGCCACGTGCCGTCCGCGAAGACGGTGAAGGGGGTGAACTCGGGGACCTTCGCGGTGAGCCGGTCGAAGCCGCCGTAGCCGTATTTCCACGGCGAGGGCGGAGGCGGCTCGGGGCCGTTGTCGAAGTTTCGCGCGAGGAATTCACGCACGAGCGCGAGTTCCTCGGGGCGCGGTTCGCGTTGGTAGATGAGGTGGAACATGGCGGCGGCGCGGGCGTCGGGATCCTCGGCGCTGAGGTCTTGGCGATTGGCGAGGGCGCGGGCTTGTTCGACGACGAAGGGGCTGTTCATGAGGAAGAGCGCCTGCTGCGGCACGACGGTCTCGTAGCGTTGCGGTGCGTGGGCATCGGGCGTGGCGAAGTCGAAGGAGCGGAAGACGCCGGGGAGGTTCTGGCGATCGATGAGGCCGTAGATCGTGCGGCGCGGAGCGAAGGGCGGCGTGAAGATTTCGACTGCGGGCCCGCCGGTGGCGGGGTCGAGATTGCCGCCGAGCGCGAGGAGCGAATCGCGGGCGGCCTCGAAGTCGAGGCGGCGGCGGTTTTGGCGCCAGAGCAGGCGGTTGTCCGGATCGGCGGCAGTAGCGTCGGCGCGATCGAGGCTGGTCTGCCGATACGCGGCGGAGAGCAGGATCATGCGGTGCAGGTTTTTGACGGACCAGCCCTCGTCCATGAAACGCCGGGCGAGGTAATCGAGCAGCTCGGGATGGCTCGGCGGGTCGCTGCGCAGGCCGAAGTCGCTCGGCGTAGCGACGAGGGGCTTGCCGAAGTGGTGGGCCCAGACGCGATTGACGAAGACGCGGGCGGTGAGCGGGTTGTCGGGGCTGGCGATGTGGCGCGCGAGATCGAGGCGGCCGCTGCCCTGCGCGAAGGGTCCGCGTTCGTCGCCGGAGAGCACGGCGAGAAAACGGCGCGGGACTTCGGGGCCCTTGCTGTCTTCCTTGCCGCGGATGAAGATGTAGGGATCGAAGGGTTTGGCGGCGTCGGTAAGCGTCATGGCCCGGTCCGGACGGCCGCGGTGAGTGGCTTTGTGGTTCGTCACGTTGTTGCGGAGTGCCTTGATGCGTTCGCGCACCGGGACTTCGCTGAGTTCGAAGGCGTCGCCCGTGGCGATGAAACCTGGATTGTCCGGCGCGTACAGAATCTGGCGCAGCGCCTCGGCGGAGGCGTCGGGTAGCGCGGCAGGAAGATCGGGCGCGGACTTGGCCTCCGCGGCGATCTGTACGCGATCGGTCACGAGTCGCAACCACTGCCGGTCGACGTCGTTGAACAATTGGCCGTAGCGCGCGGCAGCTTCGTCCATCGTGGCGGGAGGCGTCTCGAAGGCTTTGGCGGCCAAGGCATTGAGTGCGACGCCGGCGGAGGTCAGGCCAGAAAGCACCGTCGGGGCTTCTTCTGCGAAAACGTCGCCGGGGATTTTCGAGTAGGCACACCACAACGCGAAGATGGGGTCGTTCGCGTCGGCTTTGGTCTTGAGAAAATCCACCCAACGCTTGAGCAGTTGGTGGTTGAGGTTACGGTCCTTGGCAAGGCGCAAGAAGGCCTCGTTCTCCGTGATGTCCTTGGCCAGGTGGGCGCCCAGCATGTAGTCGCCGGTGTTTTCGTGCGCTTGGGTGGCCAAGCCGACGTGGATGTCCTTGATATAGCCGTCGACTTCTTTTTCTTTCTGCGCGAGGATGTTGAGGTAGTCCTGGTAGGCAGGATTGTTTGGATCGGGGTCCTTGATGAGCGGCGGCTCGCCCGGCTCCTCGCTGCTTCGGAAGACACCGTAGAGCGAGTAGTAGTCCGCCGAGGGGATGGGATCGAACTTGTGATCGTGGCAGCGCGCGCAAGTGACGGTGAGGCCGAGCGCCCCGCGGGAGACGACGTCGATGCGGTCGTCGACGATGTCGTTTACGTTGTTGAGAAAGCGGCGGCCGAGCGTGAGGAACCCCATGGCCGCGAGCGGGCTTTTGTCAGCGCCGAGGTCGAGTTTGTCGGCGGCGAGCTGTTGGACGATGAACTGGTCGTAGGGAAGGTCTTCGTTGAAGGCCCGCACGACGTAGTCGCGATAGGTGTAGCTGAAGGGGAAAAAGCGGTCGTCGGTGCCGACGTATCCGCGGGTGTCGGCGTAGCGTGCGACATCGAGCCAGTGACGGGCCCAGCGTTCGCCGTACTGGGGCATCGCGAGCAGCCGCTCGATGAGTTGTTCGTAGGCGTCGGGGTGGGCGTCGGCGAGGAAG
>VFKU01000783.1 GCA_009885415.1 Rhodothermota bacterium | reverse complement strand
TGGAGTGCTCAATCGCGCGCTGGTCGAAGATGGACCGAAAGAATTATTTTTATCCCGACATGGCGAAGAATTATCAGATCAGCCAGTACAACTTGCCGCTGTGCCGCGACGGGCATCTCGACATTGAGGTGGGCGGCGCGACGAAACGCATCCGCATCCGCCGCGCGCACATGGAAGAGGACACCGCGCGCAATTCGCATACGCTCGGGCCGGGCGTGAGCGGGGTCGACTTCAACCGCGCGGGCGTGCCGCTGCTGGAGATCGTGACCGAGCCGGACATCCACTCCGCCGAGGAGGCCTACGCTTATCTCACGGCGCTGAAGCAGATTTTGCTTTACCTCGGCGTGAGCGACTGCAACATGGAGGAAGGATCGCTGCGGGCGGAGCCGAACATCAGCCTGCGGCCCAAGGGCGCGACCGAACTCGGCGTGAAGAGCGAAGTGAAAAACGTGGCGTCGTTCAGCGGGGTGCAGAAGGCCATCGAGTTTGAGATCAAGCGCCAGGGAAAAATCTTGCGCGAGGGCGGGCAGGTGCAGCAGGAAACGCGCGGGTGGGACGCGGACCGGGGCGTGACGCTTTCGCAGCGACTGAAAGAGTCTGCGCACGATTATCGGTATTTTCCGGAGCCGGACCTGGTGCCGATCGTGGTGGACGAGGCCTGGGAGCGGCGGATTCGCGAGTCGCTGCCGGAACTCCCCCACTCCCGGCGCGCGCGTTTCAAGGCGCAGTATGGGCTTTCGGACTACGACGCGGAGGTCCTCAGCGCGGATAAGGATACGGCGGACTATTTTGAGGCGACGGTCAAGGCCGGCGCTCCTGCAAAGCAAGCTGCGAATTGGATCATGGGCGATTTTCAGGCATTACTCACAAAGTCTCAACAGGCACTAACCCCGTTGATGAGGGCGTACGAGTGTATGGGGCATTGGAGAATTGCACAAGATTTGGCTTTAGGTGTGATTAGACGATCCGATACCCCACGCGCCACACAAATCGAAATAAAACAAGTAGCCGAGATCGGACATCAGATAACGCAGGCACTGGACGAAGCTCGAAAAACCTATACCGCACTCCGCGATGAGGTCGATATAAGGAAAAAGACGGGTCAAGACTCAGCTTCCAAAATTGCCGAAACCGAGGTAGCTTTGCACCGGCTGAACGATTCGATTACTGCCTTGGATCTAATGGCCGGTCGTCTGATACATACGTCCGTCTGTAAAGTCACGCCCGCGCTCCTGGCGGCACTGATTATGCTGATCGAGTCGGGAACCATTAGTGGCAAAATAGCCAAGGAAGTAATTTCGGAGATGTTCGCCTATGGCAAAGATCCTGAGTCCATAGTCGTAGCGAGGGGCCTCGTTCAGATTTCGGACGTGTCTGCGATCGAGAACGCGATTCGCGAGGTGCTGGCGCAGCACGCTGGGCCGGTGGCGGAGTTCC
>VFKU01000485.1 GCA_009885415.1 Rhodothermota bacterium | reverse complement strand
CGGGCGGCGCGGTCTCGCCGCTGCACGGCGTGCCCTTCTCGATCAAGGACCTCGCCAACACGCGCGGCATACGCACGACCTGCGGCTCGCGCGCGCGGGCGTCCTTCGTGCCGGATTACGACGATCCCGTCGTCGAGCGGATGCTCGGCGCGGGCGGCGTGCCGCTGGGCAAGACGAACACGCCCGAGTTCGGCTGGCTGGCGACGACGGACAACGAGGTCTTCGGCCGGACCTGCAACCCTTGGGACCTCTCGCGCACGTCGTCCGGCTCGAGCGGCGGCGCGGCGGCCGCCGCTGCGGCCGGCCTCGCGCCCGTCTCGCTCGGCAGCGACGGCGGCGGCTCGATCCGGCACCCGGCAGCCTTCTGCGGCATCTTCGGATTCAAGCCGAGCTTCGGCGTGATTCCGAACGACCCGAGATCGGACGGCTGGTTCACCCTCTCCACGCAGGGCCCGCTCACCCGCACCGTGGCCGACGCCGCGGCGGCGATGGACGCGCTCGCCGGCTTCGACGCCCGCGCGATGTATTCCGCGCCCTTGCCGCCGCAGCGCTTCCTGCAACAACTCAAGCATAGTATAAAGGGTCTGCGCGTGGCCTATACCCCCGACCTCGGCTACGCGGAGGTCGACCCGGTGGTGCGGAAAAATTTCGAGGCCGCGCTGCCCGCCTTCGAGGAGCTGGGCTGCGAACTCCGGCCCGCCTCGCCCGACATGCGCGAGACCCGCGAGATTTTCAAGTGGGTCATGTTCGGCGAACTGATCGGCGCGGACCTGCGGCACATCCGCCCCGACGGCAGCTCCGACCTGTCGCGGCCGCTGCACCAGTTCGTGATGAAGCGAAAAGACCTCTATGCGCGCGACTACATGAAAGGCATGGAGATGCGCCGCGCGCTGGTCATGCAAGTCCACGAGTTCTTCCAGGACTACGACCTGCTGCTCACGCCGACGATGGCGATCCCGCCCTTCAAGCACCCGAAGGACATGAGCGAATACCCGCACACCGTCAACGGCGTCGAGGTCGGCTCGCAGGGCTGGCACCCCTTCACCTTCCCCTTCAACCTCACCGGCCAGCCCGCCGCGACCGTGCCGAGCGGCTTCACGGCAGACGGTCTCCCGCTCGGAGTGCAACTAGTAGGCCGTAAGTATGAGGACCTGCTCGTGATGCAGGCCAGCGCGGCTTACGAGGAAGCCCGCCCCTGGGCGCAGCAACGGCCCGCGTTGTGAGGAAGGTGCGTTAGGAGGAGGCGCCGTCAAAGGTCTCGAGGACCGTGCGCAACGGCTCCTCGAGCAGCGAGACTTGCCAGTCCATCATGCCCGACGAGGCCTGCATGGCCTTGCGATCGCGGGCGTCGCTGCGCGCGATGGCGACGAGCATCGCCTTGGGCGCGAGGACGGAGGGCGGGATGCCGAGTTCGCCGGCGATGCGCGCGGACTCGGCGCGCAGCGCCTCGATCTGCGGCTTGCATTCCGGCCCGGTATGCACCTGTGGCGCGCGGCGCAGCCGCTCGGGCCACTCCTCCTTCGCCGCGCCATGCGCGCGCTTAATCGCGGCCTTCAGCGTCTGTATGCGGCGCGAGTCGAAGTGTCGCGGGAGGCGCGGGCCCTTCTCAATCTCGTCCTCCGCGTGCGTCGCGGCCCAAGTGGCCAGTTCGAGGAGTTGTTGATTGCCGAGAATCTTAAACGGCGGCACGTCGGCGCGCTCGGCCTGCTGCTCGCGCCAGCGCCATACCTCGCGAACGAACTCCAGCGGCTTGCGCCCGAGCGTGCCCGTGCCGCTGATGCGCCAGGCTTCGTCCTCGTCGCGCTGGCTCGGCTCGGCCGCGGCCGCGACGACGCGCCGGCACCATTCGCGGTGCCAGAGAATGCGCCCCTTCGACTCGAGCTGCTCACGCAACAAGTCCGCGAGCGGACCGAGGTAGCGCGTATCGTCGGCGGCGTATTCGAGCTGCGCCTCGGTCAAAGGCCGCCGCGCCCAATTCGACTTCTGGCCGGCCTTGCTGATCTGCTTGTCGAAAAATTGCTCGACCAGCGCGGCGTAACCGAAGCGCTCGAAGCCCAGCAACTGCGCCGCGAGCATCGTATCGAAGACTTCGCCTTTGGGTTTCACGTCAAAAGTGGTGCGCATCAGCCGCAAATCGTAGTCCGCGCCGTGAAAGATCAGCTCGCTGCGGCCCAAGTGGCTGAGGAGCTTCGTCAGATCGATCTCCGCAAGCGGATCGACGATGTAATGTACGTCTCCGGCCGAAAGCTGGATGAGGCAGACGCGCTCGCGGTAATTGTGCAAGCTGTTCGCTTCGGTGTCGAGCGCGATTCGGGGCGCCCCGGCCACCTGCCGGGTCATGGCGTCCAATTCGTCTTGAGTCTCGATATATATGTAAGCGGACGTAGCCACAGGGGCGGGAATCTTTCGTCGGGCCGGGGCGATTCACCGGGGAAACGAACCCGGCGGCAGGCGCAAGAACGTAGCAGGAACTGGGGCGAGCCTCAACTTTCGGACAAAGCCTGAAGAAAGTCTTTTGGGTTATCTATTGGCAAAATTAGCTTCTATATGGGAAAATTACCACAGAGCGCCCGAAGGGCATCGTGTTCTTCGTATTCGTAACATTATATGTTTCAATAAGTTACACGATTCTATGCCGCTGCCAGACAGCCGACAGTCGGCTAAAGGCCATCGATATTCTCGAACTGAGAGGGAGCAATTCCGGCCATGGCGACCAAACCTGCCGCAGGAGCAACGAAGAAACGGATCGGCGAGTTGCTCATCGAAGCGGAGATCATCTCGAAGGGGCAATTGGCGGAGGCCTTGCGCGTTCAGCAGAGCGACGGCGGCAAGATCGTCGAAATCCTGATCAACTTGGGCTACCTCGACACGGCAAAAGTGGCGCAGTTTCTAGCATCCCAGCCCGGCGTACCTAGCATTGAGATAAGCAATTACCGTGTCGAGCGCGAGGTCCTGCAATACGTGCCGAAGAGTTTCGCCGTGCAGCATGAACTCTTCCCGCTCGACAAGCTCGGAAAACTACTGACCGTGGGCATGGCTTTCCCCCTGGATTCCGCGACCATCAAGAAACTCGAAGAGATGAGCGGGCTGCGGGTGAAAGCGTGGCTCTGCCGGCCCGAAGACATTCGAAACGCGATCGAGCAGTACTACTGCGAATCCCCGGCGGCGACGACGGATGACGAAGCGGCGCGCATTAACGCTGGCGCGCGCGTGGACAGCGTCGCCCAGTTGTTACATCAAATCGACGCGCTCCCGACGCTTCCGCAGACCGTGCAGCAAGTGCAAGAAGCGAGCGAACATCCCGACACGCCGCTGAAAGACATCGCGGCGATTGTCGCAAAGGACCCGGCCATTTCCGCGACCCTGCTGAAATTGGCGAACTCACCCGCCTTTGGGTACACACGGCGCGTCGACAACGTCGAGCTGGCCACAAGCCTGCTCGGCCTGCGCGAGACGCGGATGACGGTGATGTCTTCGGCGGTCATCGCGCTTACCGAACAGACCGGAGACTTCAATCACGCCGCCTTCTGGCGCGACTCGATGATTTGCGCGAACACCGCCAAGACGATCGGAAATGCCTGCGGTCTCAGCCGCAGTGCGGGTCTCTTCACGGCGGGGCTGCTGTGCGACATTGGCCGCTTCGCGCTGACCGTCTGCGCGCCCGGGCTCTATAGCAAGATCCCGGCGGGATTGAGCGATGCAGATCTGCACGAGGCTGAAGAGAAAATCCTGGGGATCGGACATCCGGAAGCGGGCTACGTCCTGGCCGAACACTGGCAATTGCCGGCGGAGATCTCCACCCCCATCCGTTTCCATCTCGCACCGGAACATGCGGTCGAGAACGCGGAGGCGACTGCCGTGGTGGCACTCGCGGCCCGCCTGACCGACGCCTACGCATGCGGACTGGAAGACCATCTTGAGATTTTGGCGGGCTGCGAAGCCTCGCTGAGGAAGTTAAGTTTGCCGGCGGACAAAATCCTCAAAATTTACGCGGCAATCGGAAAAGTGACGAAGTCCTAGAACGGGCAACGCTTCTGCCCGCCCGCAATCTTGTCCCGCGCGCGCCGAGGCGATAGCATAGCCTCCAATCTTTCGGGAGGCGGCTCATGGCGAATCGACTGTGGCGCACATTATTTCCGGCGCTTCTTATCGTAGCGAGTTTTCCGGGCACTGAAATCTTTGCTGATCCTACGGACGTGGGCGAAGATATTGGGTCCCAGGATCGGCGGCTCAGCACCCTTCGCGATACCGACACCGATTTCACGATGACACCCTTCGCGTCGCGCGCCGAATGGGATCCCTATGCGGAGTCCCTGCGGCACCGGATTCGCGTCGCCTGCGGCCTGTGGCCGGAGCCCGAGCGCACGCCACTGAATACGAAAATTTTCGACACCGTCGAGCGCGATGGGTACAGCGTGTCGAAGGTACATTTCGAGGCCTCTCCGGGCTTCTTCGTCACCGGAAATCTGTACGTGCCCGCGGGCAAGGGCCCCTTCCCGGCCGTGCTCAATCCGCACGGGCACTGGGGGACCGGCCGCCTCGAGGACACGGAGACCTGTTCCGTCCCGGGCCGTTGCATCACTTTTGCGCGAATGGGCATGGTCGCGTTCAGCGTTGACATGGTCGGCTACAACGACAGCCGCCAATTCTCTTTCGCGTGGGGCCATCGCCCAGCGGAGGTGCCGGCCGAGGTCCGGCGTCGACAGGAACTCTGGGGCATCCATCCCTTCGCCATCCAGCTCTGGTCGAACATCCGCGCCCTGGATTTCCTTCAATCGCTGCCGCAAGTCGACCCAAAGCGCCTCGCGTGCACGGGGGCCTCGGGCGGCGGCACGCAGACCTTCGCGTTGTGCGCCGTGGATTCGCGCGTCCAGGCCGCCGCGCCGGTGAACATGATCTCGCACACGATGCAGGGCGGCTGCGCCTGCGAAAACGCGCCGCTGATCCGAATCGGAGCGTCGAACATGGAAATCGGCGCGCTTTTCGCACCCAAGCCGCTGATGATGATCGCCGCGACCGGCGACTGGACGAAGGACACGCCCACGGTCGAATTCCCCGCCGTCCGGGGCATCTATGAACTCTTCGACGCGGCGGACCACGTGGAGAGCTTTCAAGTCGACGCCGGGCACAACTACAACCGGCCCAGCCGCGAAGCGGTGTATCGTTTTCTCGGGAAATGGTTTCTTAACGAACCAGAGAAATACGCCACGTTCTCGGAGCCGGCCTTCGCGGTCGAAACCAAGGAAGCACTGCGCGTGTTTCCGGGCGAGGGCCCCCTGCCGGATCACGCGACTCAAGACGAACTTATCGAAGCCATGATCGGCGAACGGCGCGAACGCATCGCCCGCGCCGTGAAAGAACGCGGCGCCGATCCTGACTTCGTGCGGCAGTACGGCGACGCGGTTCGTCTCGTGGTCGGCGCCGATCCAGCGTGCCCGAAACGGGCCAATGCCGACCGCCTGAGCTCAGACCAGAAAGACGGATATACGATCGAGCGTTGGCTGTTTCACGTCGAAGACACCGGCGCTGCGATCCCCGCGGTGCTGCTGATTCCCCGCGCGCGCATCGTCGGCACGGCCGCGCTGGTTGTGCATCCGGAAGGAAAATCGGCGCTGATGGACGACCAGGGCACGCTCGTGGAGAACGTGCGCCGCCGGGTGATTGACGAAGGCCAGATTGTCGCCTCCCTCGACGCGTTTCGCACGGGCGAAACCGCTTCGGCGGAACGTAAGCTCGGGAAGTTCGCCGACACTTTCGTGCCGACGGACACCGCGTATCGCGTGCAGGACGTCCTCGCGGCGATCGCGTGGCTCAGCGAGCGCGCGGGCAACGCCCCAATCAACGTGATCGGCGAGGGGCGCGCACAAATATGGTGCGTGCTCGCCACCTCGCTCGCGCGGGTCGCGGCGACCACCGAGGCCGACCCCGCGAATTTTCCCGCGACCGACGCCGACTGGGTGCGCGACGCGTATCTCCCCTCCTTGCAAACCCTCGGCGGGATCACTACCGTGGCGGCCGTCCTTGCGCCGGAGCGCATTCGTATTGCACCCGGCGCGGGCGGCCTGCACTGACCCCCAGAATCAACGAAAGGTTTCGCCGTGCCCCTCTCCCCCAAGACCAAAGAGCGCATCGAGAAATTGCTCATCGAGATGCAGGACCATTTTAGGGATGAATTGCTGCCCTTCTGGATGACGCACGGGGTCGACGAAAAATTCGGCGGGTACTTGACGTATCTGGACAAGAACGGGAAGCCGACGGGCGAGACGATCAAGACGCTCGTGTGCCAGACGCGCATGATCTACACCTACTCCTCGCTGCATCGTGCGGGGCTGGGCGGCGGGAAAGCGTTGGAGATCGCGCAAGGCGGCGTGGAATTTCTCCTCGACCGTTTCTGGGACGACAAGCACGGCGGCTGGTACTGGACCACGGAGCAGGACGGCACGCCGCTGAACGACAACAAGATCGTGTACGGCCACTCCTTTGCGATGTACGCGCTGAGCGAATACGGGATGGCCTCGGGGGATTTGCGCGGGATG
>VFKU01000259.1 GCA_009885415.1 Rhodothermota bacterium | reverse complement strand
GTCGTATCCCGGCGAGATCGTCGCGTGGTGTTGCGCGGGTTTGCCGTTCTTCGCGCCCGGCCCGGAGTTGTACGCGTCGATGCGGCCGCGCATGGTCTTCATGAAGTCTTGTAGCTGGTTGTCCTCGATGTCCACCAGCGTGTATTCCTCGAGCGAGCGGAAGGGGCCGAGGTAGTCCGCGCCCTTCCCTTTCTGGTAGCTGCCCGACATGATCGGAAACGCGCGGATGCCGGCCTTCTCGAGTTTGTCGAAGACGCCCTGCCACTCCTCCGGCGTGTGGCCCCACGCGGTCCACACCATCACGACGGGCTGGCCCTCGACCTTGAGCATCGCCGGATGGTCCTTGTATCGATTCAGAAAATAAAAGAGGTCGTGGTACACCTCGTCCAGCGGCATGCGGCCGTGCTCGTAGTCGATCGTGATTTTCAGGTTGTGCGATTTGGCCTTCTCGAAAATCGTGTCGAGGATCGCGTTCGGCCCGTTCTCCTTCTCCTCGTACCACCACGACACCGCGAGCGCGTCGATCAGCGCGCGGTTCATCTGCTGCATGTGCTTCTCGATGATCACCGGGTCCCACGAGTTGTACGCGCCCACGAGTGGGTGCAGGCCCTCCAGGCCTTCCTTGCGGCCCTTCTCCGCTGCGGGCGTCCACCAGGCGGATTCGTGAAACCAGATGTAGTAATAGGCCAGCACAACCTTGTCGGTGAACGCGAAACCTTGCGATGGATCTTCAGCCGACGCGCGGGGCGAGATGGTGGACGCCATCCAACAGCACACCACAAGAAGAATTAAGACCGCTTTTTTCATCGTGTACCTCTCATTCTCATATGTTGCGACCACTCTAGCAGAAGCGTGACGGGATACTTCGAACTGCCGCGCGAAACAGGCCCTATTTGCGGGCGGTGGGCCGCTGCTCTATCGTAGCGGCCTAAACTGAGCGAGGGCGCATTCTTGAGTTGGCAGGACGAGGTCGACGAATTGCACCGGCGCGAGGAGCTCGCGCGGAAGATGGGCGGCGAGGAACGCATCGCGCGGCACCATGCGAACGGGCGTCTCACCGTGCGCGAGCGCATCGACAAGCTGGTTGATGCGGGGACTTTCCACGAGATTGGCGCGCTCGCCGGCCGCGCGACCTACGACGACGCGGGCAAGCTGCAAGATTTCACGCCGACAAATTTTGTCCTCGGCACGGGCCTCATCGGCGGCCGGAAGGTCGTGATCGGCGGCGACGACTTTACCGTGCGCGGCGGCGCGGCCGACGCCAAGGTCGGCGACAAGAGCGGCTACGGCGAAAAACTCGCGCTGCACATGCGCCTGCCGCTCGTGCGCCTCATCGACGGCAGCGGCGGCGGCGGCAGCGTCAAGACGCTGGAAATGATCGGCCACTCCTACATCCCCGAACTGCACGGCTTCGAAACAACGGTCAAACTCATGGGCCAGGTCCCCGTCGTCTGCGCGTGCATGGGCTCCGTCGCCGGCCTCGGCGCGGTGCGCGTGACGCTCTCGCACCTCTCGCTCATGGTCAAAGGCAGCAGCCAGCTCTTCGTCGCGGGGCCGCCGGTGGTCGAGCGCGGCTTCGGGCACAAAGTCGGCAAGGAAGCGCTCGGCGGCGCTGCCATCCATGCGCACGAGAGCGGTGCCGTGGACAACG
>VFKU01000114.1 GCA_009885415.1 Rhodothermota bacterium | reverse complement strand
TTCGCCGGTGCAGGTGCCGTCGAGGTCGAGCGCGGCTTGGACTAGGCGCGTGTTGGTCTCCTTCGCGCGGCGCGCGGCGGCCTCGTCCTCCAGCGGGTAGAAGAGCGTCACGTGGAGGTTGCCGTCGCCGGCGTGGCCGATGATCTGGCCTTCGACACCGACTTCGTCGAGGATGACGCGCGTGCGGCGGATGAGTTCGGGCAGGTGCGAAATCGGCACGGCGACGTCGGCGACGTAGCGGCCCTGGCCGGGGTGGTTGCGGATGAGAATCTCGTAGAAGTGGTGCCGCGCGTCCCAGAGTTTCTGCCGCGACTCGCGATCGAGACCGGCGGCGAGTTGGATGCAGCCGTTCTCGCGGCAGCAGGCCTCCCCCGCTTCCGTGCGCGATTTCACGCCGGAGGCGTCGGAGCCGCTGAACTCCATGAAGAGGTGCGGCAACTCGGGGAAATTCATCCCCTCGTCCTTGTTCATCATGAGGATGCCGGAAGTGTCCACGAGTTCCATCGCGCCGGGTTCGAGGCCCGATGCCATGATGGCGTAGACCGCCTCGACCGCGTTCTCGACGGACGGAAACGCTGCAACAATCGCACTAAAGTGTTCGGGGATCGGCACGAGCTTCAGCGTGGCTTCGGTGACGACACCGAGCGTGCCCTCGGAGCCGACGATGAGGTGCGTGAGGTCGTAGCCGGCGGATTGCTTGACCGAGCGCGAGCCGGTGCGGACGATGGTGCCGTCCGCCAGCACGACTTCGAGCGCAAGGACGTTGTCGCGCGTCGCGCCGTATTTCACCGTGCGAATGCCGGCGGCGTTGTTCGCGATCATGCCGCCGATACTCGCGTTCGCGCCGGGGTCGGGCGCGAAGAAGAGGCCCTGCTTGCCGAGGTCGCGGTTGAGATCCTTGTACAAGACGCCCGGCTGCACGGTGACCTGGAAGTCCTGCGCATGCACCGCCACCACGCGGTTCATGCGCTGGAAATCGAGCAGGATGCCGCCGCGCACGGGGATCGGGTTTCCCTCGAGACTCGTCCCCGCGCCCCACGGCACCACCGGCAACCCCTGCTCGTTCGCATAACGCAGCACCGCGCTCACATGCTCCGCCGTCTCGGGCCACACCACGAGATCGGGCATGCGCGCGGGAAGCGTCGACTGATCGCGCGCGTGCTGCTCGCGGTCGCCGCTCGAAGCCGAGACGCGCGACGCGCCAATCGCCGCCGCGAGCACCGCGCGCGCGCGGTCGAACACATCTGGGGTGTGTGCAAGGGCCATGCGCGAAATAATACCGCAAGGCTTTGCCGCATTTCGTCTTCGCGGCGGAAGCGTGCGAGAAAACGTAGCCCCGGTAGGGCGGGTCATGACCGCCCTACCCTTGAAAAAAGATGAACGCGGCAGCCGGGGGGGACTGCCGCGTTCGAGAAAGCCGGCGCAGTTTCAGGGGGGCTGACTGGCCACCGGCTTTGAGGGCGATGTAAGCGGGGTCTATCGCACGAGGAAGACCCTTCTGCCCGGCGCGGGGATAAGACCGTCGACGGCCAAGTCGACCTGGCCACTGCCATATACTTCCACTTGCCAGGCGATGAGCTGGGCGCCGCCCTGATAGCCGGTGCCGCCAAAGTTCATCTTGTTCCTGGGGAAGTAGTACGTACCTTGCAAATCGAAGTTGCCGGTGCCGCTGCCGACGATTCTGCCCTCGTTCGTGTTCGTCCGCGCCTGGAACACGGAAATGCCTTCGAAGGTATCCACCTCGGCGAATGAGTGGAGGTCGGGATCGGGTGGGGAGATACTGATGTTGCCCGTACCGCCGATGTCCACATAGCCGGTGCCGATGATGTAGAACATGCAGCCCTGAGCGGTAAAATTCGTACCGCCTTTGATATTTATTCCCTTGCCGTTGACGATGTAGATTCCGGGATTCAATACGATATCGCCGCTACTCAAGTCGATGCCGCCCGAGTAATAACCAGGAAAATAGGGAGAGCCGGACTGCTTATTGATTGTGCCCCTGTCCGGCGTCGTGCTGTAGGACGGGGCAGGCAAACTCGCGAGTGGGTCCGCGATCGGTTCTTGGTTGTCGTATAGCGGCGGCAATGCGTCCGGTGTACCGGTTAAACAATTCCCGCCGACGGTATCGATTTCGATGGCCTCGACGACAGGATCGCCCTGGATGCAGGTACCACAGGCGTTGGCTGAATTGACCTGGATTATCCCGTCAAACACATTCAGCGTAGGATTGCCTTGAATCTTCAGCGCGCAACGCCCATTGGGATCGATGACCAACATTCCGGTGCCCGTGCCGCCGCCGACGATCGCAATCGCCGAGCGCTGCATACCGACCGTGTCCATGCCCATGACCCGGGCGAAGACCAACTGGAGGTTGCCGTTGAGCGAAGCGTCCGTACGCCGCGCGTTGACCTGCACGGAATTGGGCGGGCCCGCGGGATCGAAGGTGCCCACGTCGCGATCGTAGCGCCCGAAGACGATATCGCCGCCGGGTGTGTTGTCGTCGTTTCGGTTCAACTGCACGGCCACGCCCGCCGCACG
>VFKU01000796.1 GCA_009885415.1 Rhodothermota bacterium | reverse complement strand
GTTGCGCGGCGCGGTCGTGCAGAGCCACGACGATCACCGCGTCGTGATGGCGCTCGCGGTCGCGGCCACGCAGGCCGAGGGCGCGACGATTATCGAGCACGCCGAAGCGATGAGCGTGACCTACCCCGGCTTCGCGGATTCGCTGCGCGCGCTGGGCGGGCGGGCCGAGCCCATGCACGAAACGGCCGCGGGAGTCGGCGCGTGAATATCGTCCTCATCGGCCAGAAAGGCTCAGGCAAATCCACCGTCGGCGCTGCGCTCGCTAAAGAGCTCGGCCTGCCGGTCCTCGAGACGGACGCGCTACTTGAAGACATCCACGCGGTCGAGCACAAGCGCCGGCTTACGTGCCGCGAGATCATGAAAAAGGGCGGCGAGAAGGTTTTTCGTGAATTCGAACGCAAGGCTGTCGCCGCGGCCGCCGCGAAAGATTGGCACCTGATCGTCACCGGCGGGGGCGCGTTCTTAAATTCGGACACCCGCCGTGAGCTGCGCCGCGAGGCGCTGATCGTGCTGCTGACCGCCTCGCCGGACCTGCTCTGGACGCGCGCGACCGAGAAGGGCGTGCCGCCGATGTTCGAGGGGCCCGAGGGCCGCGAGAAATTCGACGAGCAGACACGGCTTCGCGAGGAAATATACCGGCCCTTCGCGGATGTCGTCGTGGATACGTCCACGGGCACGCCCGAAGAACTGGCGAATCAGGCCGCGATCGGCATCGCGGACGAACTGGCGATCCGCTCGCGCGCGGCGAACACTTTCGGCGATATCGTGCGGATCACCAGCTTCGGCGAGAGCCACGGCAAGGCGATCGGCTGCATCCTCGAGGGGATCCGTCCCGGAGTGGAAATCAACGAAGCCATCATCCAGGAGCAACTCGATCGGCGGCGTCCGGGCCAGAGCAAAGTCGTCACGCAGCGGAAAGAGCCGGACACCATCCATATTCTCTCCGGCGTCTTCGAGGGCAAGACGACGGGCGCGCCGATTGGACTCATCATCTACAATGAGGACGCCGACTCGCGCAAGTACGACGAGATCAAGGACCTCTTTCGCCCCGGCCACGCGGACTACACCTTCTACAAGAAATACGGCCTGCGCGATCATCGCGGCGGCGGCCGTTCTTCCGCGCGGGAGACCGCGATGCGCGTGGCGGCGGGCGCGGTTGCGATGCATATTCTAAAAGAACGCGGGGTCAAGATATACGCGCACGCGGTCGAAGTCGCCGGCATCCAGGCGAAAACCGTCGATTACTCGGTCATTGAACAGAACCCTGTGCGCTGCGCCGATCCGGAGGCCGCGAAGGAAATGGAAGAGGCCATTCTTACGGCGCGCAAGGACCGCGATTCCGTCGGCGGCATCATCCAGCTTGATATCCACGGCGTACCCGCGGGACTCGGGGATCCCATCTTCGCCAAGCTCAGCGCGCGGCTCGGCTACGCGATCTTGACGATCCAGGCCGTGAAGGGGATCGAAATCGGCGACGGGTTTGCGCTCGCGCGGATGCGCGGCAGCGAAGCGAACGACAACATGGCGGACGGCGCTTTTCTGTCGAACCACGGCGGGGGACTCGCGGGCGGTATCTCGACGGGGCAACCGATTCACATGCGCGTTGTGTTGAAACCGACCGCGAGCATCGCCCAGCCGCAGCGCACCGTCGATCTCCTCGGGCACAACCGCGACATCGAGGTCGGCGGACGTCACGACCCTTGTCTCGTGCCGCGCGCCGTGCCGGTCATCGAGTGCATGGCCGCGCTCGTACTGCTCGACGCCTGGGAAATTCAGGAGCGCCTCAAGCCCGGCTGGGCGGAGCGGGCGCGCAAACTGCCCTGAGCGGGCGGCGGCCATGTGCATACTGGCTGGACAGGTAGTGCTTCGGTGGCATGGGCTTCCAGCCCAT